>CAZDYX010000134.1:0-8592 GCA_964509775.1 uncultured Desulfobulbia bacterium
CAGGAGTCAGAATTCGCCCTGAACATGCCCAGCTTGTCTTTACTTCTGTATTCTGTATTCTGACTTCTGACTTCTGAATTCCTTTATCGATAATATCACGGCAGCTCGACGATCCCTCCTTCCCACAGATCGGGAAGAAACCGTTCCCAGTGAAGCGCCTGAAATCTGCCATCCCTGGTATTGATCTCATCCTGACTTACCAGGATAAAATTCTCGAAAACGCCTTCTTCGGCGAGCATCCTCAGACCCTTGAAGTCGCTGCCGGTCACCCGCTTGGATGCCTTTATCTCAATAGCGGTCTTTCCGACCAGAAAATCAACCTCCTGTCCATGGGTTGACCGCCAATAGGCAAAGGTGTCCTTTCTTCGTTTGTAACTGAGAAAGGCACGTATTTCCATAGCGATGAACTGCTCAAAACTCTTGCCATACAGGTGTGAGTTCCGATCGATCGATTCGGTCCCGGCCAGGGCATGGGTAACCCCCGGGTCAAAAAAATAGAATTTACCCGCCTTGATGGCCTTGCGTTTTTTTGATCCAACCCAGGCCGGCAGCAGAAAACCGACCAAGGTGTCTTCCAGCAGTCCGACATATTCCGTTACCGTGGAAGGAGGGACCTGACAGTCGTTTGCCAGCTTGGTGAAATTGATTGTCTCGCCATTGGCAAGGGCAATGGCCTGGAGAAAACGGGTAAACGGTGGAAGTTTCCGGATAAGACCTTCCGCCATGATTTCTTCCTTGAGGTAGATGTTGACATAGGCGTCGAGCTCTTCTTCCGGATATTTACTGAGGTACACTGCCGGCAAGCCGCCGAATCGGAGGAACCTCTCCAGGTTGAATCCGGGGGTTTCCCGCCAGGTGAGGGGGAACAACCTGGCCTCCCAAAGCCGGCCGGCAAGAAGGTTGGCCCGCCCCCGCCGCAGCTTCCGGGCGCTGGAGCCGGTTAACAAAAACCGTATTTTCCGGCCTTCAATCAGCCGGTGGACTTCATTAAGGAGCTCAGGAATGCGCTGAATTTCATCAATGACCACAAACTCGGCCCGCTGTGCCGCGATCAGGGTTTCCAGCTCGTGGGGTGCCGCAGACAGTTTCAGAAAAAACCGGGAGTCGAGAAGGTCAATGATCGTGGCGGACCCTGCCAACTGATTCCGGATAAGGGTAGACTTTCCGGTGGCCCTGGGGCCGAACAGGAAAAAAGATTTTTTCCTCAGTAGATCAGGAAGGTGCAGAAAACGCTCGATTTCCATATCTCAACTCTATTGTGGATTGTCCGGATAATCCACAATATAACCGGGAGTCATGATCGAGACAACCAAAATCCCCGGGGACCCCGAGATAAATCGCCTTGTAGCCGCTCTCCAATTCTTTCGGCAAATAAGGAGGCCGTCTCCCCTAGGCGCGGAGGCGGCCTCCTTTATGGTATATTACCTAGTTTTGCAGGGCACGACCCTATGCGGTTTTTACCTCAATTTTTCTGGGTTTTGCAGGTTCAACCTTCGGGAGCAAGATAGTCAGCATGCCGTCACTAATTCTGGCCTCGATTTTATCCTGAACGATGGTTTCAGAGACCTCGAAACGGCGGAGAAAATTGCCGTTCTCAAACTCGGAAAGCAAAACGGTCTCTCCGCTTTTCTCGTCCACTTCTTTTTGCCAGCCCTTGATGGTCAGAACGCCGCCTTCCAGCCCGACCTCGATACAATCTTTACAAACCCCCGGCATCTCGGCGATCACGGTTACGACATCTTCTGTTTCATAAATATCAACCGCCGGGACATAATTCCTTACCGGTTTGGTCGGCTCGCCAACGTGTTGTACTTCCTTTCTCTCTTTTACCTTAAGTTCAGTGTCGCTCATGGTTCACACCTCCTTCCTCGTTAATCCACTTTAACCGTAATTTGCCGGGGTTTCACCTCTTCTGCCTTCGGTAGAATAATAGTCAGGATTCCGTTTTCAGCCTTGGCGTTGACCTTGTCCGGTACGATCTTGGTGGGGAGGGTCACGGCCCGGCTGAAATTTCCATATTCCAACTCCCGGCGATGATAGGAAAACTTATTGGCCGGATTATAAGGTTTCCGTTCGCCCTTGATGGTTAACGTCTCACCCTCAACAGCAAGCTCGATCTCCCCTGGTTTGATGCCGGGAAGTTCAGCCCGGACATAAAGGTTATCCTTATCTTCCGAGATGTTTAAGGCCGGAAAAACATTGGTCCGTGAAAATCGTGAGGGATCATCTAGCCGACCGCTTATTATGCGGTCCATTTCCCGGTGTAACCTTTCGAATTCTAGCCACGGATTAAAAACCGGTTGATCAGAGAAACGAATTACCATACTCTTCCCCTCCTTTTTCAATTCATGTGTTTCATGATGATAAAGATAATGGATGCGCCTCTTTGAGCCGCATCCATTATCACCTAATTAATCCCTAATAATGTTTAGTGAACCTCTATCTTCCTCGTCTTCTTCACCGCCTCCTCGGTCTTGGGCAATACCACCCTTAACACCCCGTTTTTGTATTCGGCATCAACCTTTTTTTCATCAATCTCGACCGGTAATGCAATGGTCCTGCTGAAGGAACCGTATTGCCGTTCAACCCGATGGTAACACTCGTGGGTTTCCTTGGTTTCCTGTTTCTTTTCACCCCGGATAGTGAGAATATTTCCCTCGATCGAAATATCGATATCTTTTGTTTCCAATCCTGGGATCTCTCCCTCTACCACAAGGGCATTTTCATTTTCCCTGACATCAAACCGAGGCGCCCATTCGTTCAGCCATCCGACATCACTTTTCCTCAGCGGGAAACCACCCAAGAACCGATCAAAAAATTCCTCCACCTCCTGAAAACCCTTTGTCACTTCATGTGACCTTTTCCAGGGAATCAATTCAAACATAGCAATACACCTCCTTTTAATATATGTTTTTATTTATTTCTCTTTCATTTTAGATAAAGAATAATCCCGGTTATCAAGATGTCAATGTATGGATCAAAAGTTTTTTATTGACCAACTGAACCGAGAGCGGGCAACGAGAATAATTGGCAAGCGTAAGCAGATAATGGGGGGTATTGATGAAAGTAGAGGGTGCGGTTATCCAACCAAAGAAGAATCAGGAGTCCTTATCCGTAGGATTTAGACTTGTTCGCCCGTTTGACGCGATAGAGGGAGTCATCAGCCTTTTGGAGCCATTCATTTATAGTCATTCCCGGCCTCCATTCTGCAAGACCGATACTTATCCCCAGCCGTTCGCAACCCGGGGTCTGGAAGGCCAGATTCCGGACCGCAATCATCAGCCGGGACGCCAGGATCTCTGCGGAATCAATCTTGCTGCTGGGAAGAATGGCCAAGAATTCGTCGCCGCCCATACGGACCAAAAGATCGCTCAGGCGGACCATGCCGGACAAAAGACGGGCTACCTGCTGCAGGATTTCGTCTCCTGCGGTATGTCCGAGGGTGTCGTTAATATGTTTAAAATTATCAAGATCCATGCTCATGAGGGTCACGGGCGTCTCGTGACGTTTGGCCCTTTCCAGAAGCACCGGCACATGCTCCTCAAAAACCCGGCGGTTAGAGAGACCGGTGAGGGTGTCTTGTCGTGCCTGTTCATAAAGGGCTTCATAATCGCGGGCCCTCTGCAATGACTCCATTAAGGGCAAAAGTGACTCATTGATTATTCTCGTCTTTTCCTTCGGCAATTCCATTTTTTTCCAACTGAGGAGGAGCTTGCCGCTTCCGCTCCGCAAGGCAATATCCCATGCCTGATAATAATACCCGTCGAGTTCTTCTCTTTTGCCGCCAGCAAGGCAGAACGGTTGTTCAAGGAGCATTTCCGTAAGCCTGATTTCTCTGCGCCGATCAGGGCCATGACTGGAGCAAACCATATAGGGACGGGCCTTGGCAGCATCCTGGAAGGCAAGGAGGCTATGGTCCATAACGGTCATAAGCCAGACCGAGAAGCTCTCTAACACCGAGGTCACGTCTGTTGCACCGGCAAGCCTCAAGTGGAGCTCATTCATCCGGGATAACCGTTCCGACTTCCGTTTATAGCTGTCGAGCTGGGCAAGAATGCTTGTCAATTCCACCGGGTGTTCCGGGTTGGGATTGGGGTGATGTTCAGCAAGTTGTCCGTTCATAGGATAAGCCCTTTGCAGATGTTTATTTTCCTTATCCGGACTACTTGCTATTTACGTGCCAGATCCAAAGGACAAATCAAAGACCTTGCGCCTTGTTGGGCAGAAGGGTGTTATTTCAATATAACCAATTGATATTTTTATTTTTTTTATCTCAGGCACAGAGAAATAACCTGGCCGATTTATCCTCATTCAGGAGAAACCACATGGAGGGATGACAAGGTAATATTTGCCCGCTGGGAAGGAACGGCCAGGGCTCTTGACCGTTATTGTCAACATTTTGACATTAGGTTCCGGATTCCAGATTTCAGATTCTGTCTTCTGACCTCTGAATTAAGGTATCCCAAACAGGTAATAGGGGCCGGAGACCTGAAGAAGCCTGAGTCGGGTTTTAAGAAGATCATAAAAAAGGTCCATCACCGCGGGTTGCAGGATACTTGCCTGCTCCTGGACAAAAAGTCTGGCTGGATGAGGAGATGGGTGTAACCCCTTGTCCGGAGGGTCCTGATTATTTCCTCCGGGGAGGGAGAATTGGAAAGAGTGGTTTCCAGGGTGTGACCCTCGAATATGGCATCGGAAAAATAGGGCCGGTTCAGGTAATATCCCTGGTTGCCGGTCATGACGAGAAAGAGACGGCTGTTTTCAGGCAAGGTGTTGTTGATATATCGGTAGATGTCATAGTAACGGAGCTTCCCCTTAATGTCACCGGGTCGTGTTCCCGAAACATGACCCGGAGTTCCTGGGTGGCGCCATCAAGCCGCCGAAAATAGCCTGCTTCGCAGCAGTATGGTTTTTCTTCGCCCGGTGGCACTTCGACGATCACGACATTGCCGGCCTCCCGAATGCTCACGGCAATGGGCGGGGTGCAGTTGCGGACCACTGAATTGATGCGGGCCTTGAGGTCGTTGGTGAGCTGTTCGCCAATGACGGTCCGATTGTCGCGCACGTCCAGGAGGATGGCGCCGCCCTTGGTGTTGGCAAAGGCGACCATGTCCTCATCGATGCGCGGGGTGAAGTTCCTTGAACTCAACGGTAAGCCCTTCGCCCTCGCGGATGAGATGATTGATATGTTCCGGATGGATCATGCCTTGTCCTCTTTATCCTTAATAATTCATCCTTCATCTTTATTATTCCGGCAGCAGAATATAAACGCCCAGCAAATCCATGGGCAGCACGGGATAGACGACCTGAAAGCGTTCACGGTCCATGAGGGCGCTGAAACGTTCGTGGGCCGCGACCAGTTTTTTCGATTGCTCTTCGGCCACAGCATCCTCCTCGACCGTCTTCAGGATAACGGGGTCGTCGATATTGAGGAAACTCTTAATCTAGGTCGCGTAATCCTGGACAATATGAGAATGCGTCTGGAAGACGTTCATGGCGGGTGGATGAATAAAAAACGTTTTTGGCATGGCTGTCAAGGGCCAGGGAGAAGGGGCAAGGCGCCAATGTCTCTCCCTGGCAGCAGGGGACGGCATATCTGTCGTTCATTCCCTCCCCCTTTGCAGGGGGAGGGCTAGTAGGCGGGAATGGAGGTTACGCTAAAATGGTCTTGGTTCAAAGTTCACGCTTTAAGGGTTCACCGTTGGATTTCTGTGAGCCCAAATCCGGCAAACCTGGAACCGTTGAACCATGCCCTAAAATGGTGCGCCGATGGAGAAATCCCAGTTGCTTGAGGCCTCATTCCCGACTGGATCCAGGTTGTAGCCCCATTCCAGACGCAACGGTCCTAATGGCGACATCCAGCGGAAACCGAGGCCGACGCTCTTCTTGATTTGGTCAAAATCCCAATCCTGCCCAATGTCATAGACATTGCCGCAATCGAAGAAGACCACCCCTTTAAGCCCCGCATCCTTCACGATGGGGAATATCCATTCCGCGTTCATGAACCACATCTTGTCCCCGCCGATCTTCTCCCCGGTCTCCGGATCCCTGGGACTGATCGAGGCCGAGTCGAAACCGCGGATATTTTCGATGCCGCCCAGATAGAATTTCTCATAGACCGGCAGTTTACCGCTCGCGTTTTCTTTCACATACCCCGCGGCCCAACGCACATGATAGGTGGTGTTCCACCAGACAGGGAAATACCAGCCCGAGCTTCCCTCGGTCTTGGTAAAGGCGCTGTCTCCACCCAGGGGGCCGCCCGCATATTTTACGCTGATGCCGTTGTCGGAGCCGGTAGACGCATCATAGATCCGATCCCGGGTATCCCGGCGTAGGCCCAGTTTCACATAACTGGTTATATTGATATCCTCCGAGTCCTTGATGACCTGCGAGGCATCCTCGGACACATCGGACAAGGTGGAATGATCAAAACCGTAACTGGCCATCAACCGGGTATATTCCCAGACCGGATAGCCGAACCGGACCGCACCGCCGGTGGAATCCTTGGTATAGTCGTCATATTGGTGCATCCAGTTATAGACATCAAAGCCCCCGGACAGAAGGGAGTCATTCCATCGGGGTTCGGTAAAGGAGAGATTGTAGCGGGTCGTGTTGCTGCTCAGGTGTCCCTGGAGCGCCAATTGCTGGCCCTTGCCGAGGAAATTGCTCTGGCGGATCTCGGCCATGAACATAAGATTTTCCACCGAGCTGTACCCGCCGCCAATACTGAAGGCCCCGGTGGGTTTTTCCTTGACCTCTACGTTCACATCCATCGTATCCGGATCGAGCGTTGGTTCGGGGGTGATCTTCACTTCCTCGAAAAAGTCAAGTCGCTGCAATCTGCTATGGCTTTTACGCATGGCGCTGGCATTAAACGTCCCATTTTCCTTCACGGCCATCTCGCGCCGGACAACCTTTTCTCTGGTCCGGGTATTACCCTTAATATTTATCCGGTTGATATGGATCAATGCCCCCTTCTGGATATCAAGAGCGATATCAACGGATTTATCCGCGGCGTTCTTGTTGATCAGGGGATTCACCTCCACATTAGCATAGCCGTTGTCGGCATAGAAATCATTGATCCGTAATACATCCTCCCGCATCACCTTGCGGCTGAAGTATTCCTCCTCCCGGATTTTTATCCACTGCAGGAGTTTTTCCTCGGGTTCGATGAGGTCGCCCTTGAAAGAGACCTTACCGGGTCGATACCGGTCGCCCTCAAAGACGTTAAAGGTGATAGCTAACCATTCTCCTATCTGGACTACCTCCGGTTCCCCGACCCTGGAGTCAATAAATCCCTGATTATTATAAAAGGCCACTATCCTCTCTGCATCCTGGGCCAAGACCTCGCGCTTTAGCACCCCCGAATCGGTAAACCAGGAAAAAAGGCCCTTCTTACTGGTCTCGATGACCTTCAGAATCTGCTTGTAGGGGATGACCTTATTCCCCGTGACCTTTATCTCCTTGATGTAGACCTTGGTCCCTTCCTTGATTATAAAACGGACATCAACCAGGCTGGGGGTGGGGGTAGAGAGCTGGGTATCCACCTGGGTGTTGTAGTAACCCTTCTCCTTATAGAGCATCTGCACCTTCTGGGCCGATTCATACAATTCCTTGGAATTCAAGATCTTGTTTACGCTTACCGAAACCACCTCCTTAACGTTTTCTTCCTTCAACTCGTTCAAGCCCTCATACATCACCCGGCTCACTACCGGCTTTTCCTTTATCACAAAGGTAACCTCTTTGCCCTTTTCGGTATCCTTCACCTCGATCTGCACGTCATCAAAATAGCCCATCCGAAACACCTGGCCCAGGTCTTCCCGTAACTTCGCGGCATCATACCGGTCCCCGGCCTGACTATTGACATTGTGCAGGATGGCACCGCCGTCTATCCGGGCATTGCCGCTCACATGGATGGCGGCAATCTGATAGTAGCGGCCGACATTGGCCATGGCATCCCCCACCAGGGTCCGGATACTGTTGGCAAGTTCCGCCTCTGATTCACTTACCTTATAATAGGAGGTGGAGGCATCAGGGTCGGCGACATCGTAAAGGAGAAGATCCACGCTGAGCCGGGGGCCAAGGCGAGTGATACTGCCCACGCCTATATAGCGGGCCCCGGTCTCGACGGCAAGGGGCTGTATTCCTGCCCAGGCCGGGGGCCACCCGGCGTCGTAATCGAATCTCTTCCGGGCCTCCTGCCGGGGAAACATGGCAAATCCCTTCGCCTTCAGGGCATCATTCAAGGCCGCATCCGCCGAATCTCGCAAACGCTCGACATCGGTTTCCGCATTGATCTTAAACGGCAGGATCAGGGCATCCTCCTTTGACTCTGCCCGACACCATGGGGCCGTGGCAAACAGCATAAAAATGATAGCGAAACCTGTCCTCCAGAGGGAGTCCATTCGTCTGTTACGCCTTCCTTCCCGCATTGCCATCCTCCCTTTTATTAATTTCCTTTATCTAAGAGCCTCTTGCAAAAGTCGCCACCCCGGCGAAGGCCGGGGTCCACTGATTTTCGTAACTTGCTGAAATTACTGGATTCCGGCTTTTCCCCGTACCCCTCAAGGGGGTATTGAACTGAATCAAGCG
>CAZDYX010000135.1:0-8568 GCA_964509775.1 uncultured Desulfobulbia bacterium
ATGGTGATCACGGTGGTCCTTATCAACCGTTTCTTCTGGAGGCGTCTCTATCACCTGGCAGAGGAAAAATACCACCTGGAGTAAAGCCATGCCCGAAACCACGCCAATTCTCGCCCTTGAGCGCATCAGCCATGAATACGGCAGCGGCCATAAACGTTTTACCGCGGTGCGGGATATCCGGTTCACCCTGTCCGACGGCGAATTCGTGGCCCTGCTCGGGCCGTCCGTCTGCGGCAAAAGCACCCTCTTAAGGATCATTTCCGGTCTGCAACAGCCCTCGTCCGGCAAGGTCATTTACCGGGGCCAACCCCTGCAGGGGGTCAATCTTCATGCCGCCATTGTGTTTCAGACCTTTGCCCTGTTTCCCTGGCTCACGGTGCAACAAAACGTGGAAGTGGTCCTGAAGGCGCGGGGTGTGCCGCAAAAATTTCGTGTTGCCAGGGCGCTTGATCTTCTTGACCGGGTCGGGCTCGACGGCTTTGAGACCGCATACCCGCGGGAGCTTTCCGGCGGCATGCGCCAGAAGGTCGGCTTTGCCCGGGCCATGGCCGTTGAGCCCGAGCTCCTGTGCCTGGATGAACCTTTTTCCTCCCTTGATGTCTTAAGCGCGGAGTCTTTGCGCGGCGAACTCCTGGAACTCTGGATCAGCGGCAAAATCCCGACCAAGGCCATCCTGATGGTCACTCATAATATTGACGAGGCTGTGTTCATGGCCGACCGGATCGTGGTCATGGACAAAAATCCCGGCCGGATCATCAAGGATCTGCCGGTGCCGTTGATCCATCCCCGCCAGCGCAAGAGCCGGATGTTTCTCGATGTGGTGGACAGCGTCTATGCCATCCTCGCCGGCCAGACCCAACCCGAACATGTGGAGCATGGAACCGCGCCCGGCCAACCCGGCCGCACCCGGGCGTTGCCCAACATTACCGTGAACCAGCTCACCGGTTTTCTCGAACACCTGGCCGAGCTGCACAACCAGAAGACCGATATCTATCGGCTGTCAGCGGAATTTAAGATGGATTCCGATTATATCCTGCGGCTGACCGATGGCGCCGAACTCCTGGGCTTTGCGACCATCGGTCAGGGCGACATCGCCATCACCCCCCTCGGCGAGGCCTTTGCCGAGGCCGGAATTCTCGCCCGCAAGGAGATCTTTGCCTCGCGCATCCGCCGTCTGCCGTTCTTTAAATGGCTACTCTCCATGCTTCGGGCCGACGCCAACAGGCGTCTTGACCTTGAGGTAATCGAAACCGCCCTCGAACTGGAATTTCCCAAGGAAGAGGCCGCCATGCAAGTCGAGACCGCCATTGACTGGGGCCGTTATGCGGAGATAGTGGCCTATGACGACAACAACGAAACCCTCTACCTAGAACTGAGCGCCCCGGAAACCAAGGAGGCCGTTGTTGCTTGACGTAAAAAAAATAGCTAGGCTTTCCACCAGTTCCGCCATGAACCGGTAGTCCAGGGTATCCATGGTGTCTGATGGCCGGTGATAATGGGGATTGCGGAAAAAGGCGGTATCCGTGATCATGACGGCCTTGAAGTCCTCGTCCCAGAAAGAGGCGTGGTCGCTCAACCTCACTGCCGGGAGCAGCCAGCCATTAAATGGGACCGTGAGGGTGACCACCGGAAGATCGGGATTTTGCCCAAAAGACTGGGCTAGGGAACGGGTCAGGTCGTGGGAGTCGAAATTCCCGACTATGCCGATAAAGGTGCCCTCCTTGGGATAGCCCATATGCTGCAGGGGGAAGGGATATTTCTGACAGCCCGGCTCTTTACAGGTATAGCCTACCATCTCAAGACAGATCATGCCGCAAAGCTCCTCATTATTTTGCCGCATCCTCTGGGCATGTACCTTGCTGCCCATGGCCCGGGTGGCAAAGACCGGCGGTTCTTCAAGGGGAAAGGAGACAAACCTCACCGAACGGTTCAACCCCATTTGGGTCCGGAGATCCTTGAGGACCCTTGCCGTCTCCAGTTGGACCGCAACGGCGCTGGCATTGTCATCGGCCCCCACGGTTCCGGCGACGGAGTCGTAGTGCGCCCCCAGAATAAAAAATGGGGCTAAAGGAGGGTCCTTCTCAATACTCGCGATCACATTGGCCACGGTCCGGTCCTGATAACGATATGGTTCAGTGATTACCGGAAGACCGAGGCCGCAATAGCAGGATTCAATATACTCCTGGGCCCGCCTGAGATTTTCAGGGCGAGTTAGGCTACGTTCTCCAATAGTTGTCGTCAGTTCTCTCACATGCCCCCGTAGCCGTTCCGAGGTCTCTTCGATATTGATACGCGTTTCCATGGTCCGGGATACCCTGTCCTTTATTGGCAATGACAACAGTAAGGAAAGTTTATTATAATCCTTGTAGACTACAATATAAAATATTACGGAAAGAACGACTATGAGAACGAGTATGAAGGTTAAGGTACTTCTCTTTTTCTTGATCATGTTTCTTCCCTCCTCTATCCGGGCAGAGGAAAGATTGCTCTATGCCCTTCGCTACGAAAGCCTTGAAAGGTATCCGGACATCGTCAATACCAAGATTTATTCCCTCAATCCGGCAACAAAGGAAGAACGGCTTGTTTTTTCCGATGAAAACACCGCCATTCTGCTGCGTTACAAAGGTGGTATGCCAGGCTATCCGGGCGAGGTGCTTGCCGCAAGCAGAAAAAGACTTTTTGCCTATGCGGTCGACAAAACCCTAAAGCCTGGCCGCTGGTATTCTGGTAAGGCCTCAATCTATGAGCTTTCCATCGACGGTTCGAATAATTTCAGAAAGGTACTTGATGTCATGGGTGAACAGTCCCTGACCAGGATATTCGTAACCGCATCCGGCAACAAGATAGGCTACATCAACCCTCTGGGCTCAAAGAGATTTATCTGGATCCACCATACCGGGAGCGGGAACCTCGCAAATAAAATCGAGGTGGAGCCCATATTTCTTGATTGTTTTGCCACCAATATCGACTGGATGCAAGATGAGGAACGCCTTTTTGTAAGCCTTGATACCGGGGATGAACATGTCACTTCCAAGGAGTCCTACCAAAGGGTGGGGACATATATTATAAGAGAGGATGGCACCCATCTGATGAAATTGCCGGCAATATCCTTTCCTCCCAGGAAAGGATTCGGGCCTCACCCTGCCACCCCGGTCTTTGTTGGAGAAACACCTTCCGGCAGGTATCTCCTAAAAGGTTACAGGTTTAAGAAGGGTTACCAGGGAACCGAGGCCTCGTCCTTTCTTTATCTTCTCGATCCAATTGCCCGATTCAAGGAGGAAATACCCCTTAAGAGATCCGAGGGACTGAACTGGTTTCATCTCTCGCACCACGGAACATATTTAGTCTTTATAGAAAGAACCTATCAGCATGACGTCTCCGACCTCTGGATCAAGGCGCTCGATTCAGGGCGGGAAGAGAGGGTGTTTTCCCTTCCAAACCACCAGTCCAAGGAATATTATCTGGGCGTTGTTGGCTGGATGAACGTAATGGAAGGAAGGTCAGGGGCCAAAGACCGCCCGTAATGCTTATGCCGGATCGACAGGTAAAAGACCATGAGTATTTTATGCAGGCTGCCCTGGCAGAGGCCGGGGAGGCCTTGGCCGCCAAAGAGTTTCCGGCAGGCTGCGTTATGGTGTATCATGGGAAGATAATGGCAAGAGGCCGGCGCCTAAACAGCAGCGGTGCGGCAATAAACGAGATGGACCATGCCGAGATAACGGCCCTGCGGGAGCTTATTACCTGTTTTCCGGCCGTCAACCGGGCAGAGATCATCGTTTATTCCACCATGGAGCCCTGTCTCATGTGTTTTTCCACCCTGCTCCTGAATGGTATCCGGGCTATAGTCTATGCCTATGAAGACCCCATGGGCGGTGGAACCGATCTTACCCTTTCCGGGCTGAAACCCCTTTATCGACAAATGGAGGTCACTGTCATTCCTCATGTCAGAAGATCAGAAGGCCTTAAGCTGTTTAAACAATTTTTTGCCGATTCCAATAACCAATACTGGCAAAAAAGCCTCCTTGCCCAGTATACTCTGGGACAGAGTGACTAGAGAGGTCGATAGTCTGGTAGTTAGTATGGTCCGACCCCATTTGGCCTATGTTCAAAGGGTATTCCCCTGCAGTTCCTCGAGGAAACTGTGGATCGGCATCGCCTCGATGCCGTCCTCGGTGCGAAACGGACGTTCTCCCAGGAAAACCACCAACCGGCGGCCAAGGCCTTCCAGTTCGGCAATGGCCTTCAGTCCTTTGAAGTCGTGCGAAGACAGGCTGTCCTTGGCCTTGACCTCGATCGCCGTGAATTCCTTGCCTCGCTGGATCAGAAAATCTACTTCGGTGCCACCTTGGGTCGGTGCCCAATAGAACAACTCGTCGTGCCGCAACCCCAGACCACTGCCGGATTCACCGTAGGCCTTCAATAAGACGCCGACCCAGCCTTCCAGCAACGCGCCGCGCTCGGCTTCGCCCGGTTGATGAAACTCCCGTTTCACCGCCCGCACCACGCCTGGGTCCACCCAGTAGAGTTTAGGGTGCTTTCGCTCCTTGACCCGCAACTTGCCCTCGTAGGCTGGCAACAGCCACGCAAGAAAGGTGTCGGCCAGAATTTCCAAGTAGCCGGAGACCGTGGTCCGCGCCACCCCCGCATCGCGGGCCAATCCGGCAACACTCAACACCTGCCCGTGAAACAGGGCCGCGACGGGCAGGAACCGCGCGAATCCCGGCAGATTCCGCACCAGTGCTTCGGCTTGTATTTCCTCCTTCAGATATAACTGTACATAGGCCTCGAGACTCTCCATCTTGGCGGGCGACCGCCAGATCACAGGCAGGCTGCCGAAGCGCAGCACCTCTGCCAGGTCGAAGTCCACTCCGAGTTCCTCCGGTAGCAACGGGAACATGACCCGCCGCAGCGCGCGACCCGCCAGCAGATTCGTGCCCGCCTGCTTCAACTTGCGGGCGCTGGATCCCAACAAGACAAAGCGCAGGCCGTGGCTTTCGATGAATCGGTGGACCTCATTCAAGAGCGCGGGCAGCCGCTGGACCTCGTCCACCACGACCGTTTGCCCCGCCGGAATCAGCAGCAACTCCCGAGCAAAAAGCCGGGGGTCGCGCAAGTAACTCTGAAACAAGCCCTCGTCCAGGAGATCAAAGCGGTGGGCATCCGGGAACACCTGCCGGGACCATGTGCTCTTGCCTACGCCCCGCATGCCGAATAAAAAAAAGCTCTGCCCGGGGGCTTGCAAGAGACGGGAATAGGAATAGCGTGTAATCACGCCGTCATGTTTACCGGAAATATGACGACATGGCAACAGAAATTTTTACAAGAGGTTTGGGATTGGGATGGCGGAGGTAAAGGAAAATTTTGGGGTCTTGAATTATCACTTTTTTATATTTCAAGACCCCAAAATACGCGTGAGGTACGTTGTTGCACACTATACGAAATTATCACTGCTTTGCTTTAATCTTGCTCCTCTGGTTATCGCGCGGCTGATAGTGGTCATCGAAATCCCAAGGGTTCTGGCGATTTCAGTAAAGGGAAGGCAGCCACATGGGGCTGCCCCTACAAAACATTCACCGACAGCAAAAAAATATGTTAATCCCAATGGGGCAGCCTGACATGAGGGCACCCCTCTGTGGGTGCCCTCATGTCGGCATTCGATTTCCGCCAGATCTTTTCCCACAAATCCGAGATGAACCAAAAAAAATTAATCCACACTCAAATTATCGAGGGGAGGACATGGGTAGGCGGGTTTTTCTAAGGGAGAAAAGGAGAAAGGGGGCCTTTTGTAACCAGGCCTTCTTTTCACATCAATGTCAAAAAAATAGACCTGACCCCGGCGTAAGCACCACATCGGGCTTGAGTTCACGAAAAGCAGCGCGCAGCACAAACAAAGTGGCAAGATCGCCACGAGGGTTGAGGGCATTACGACTCACAGGGTAGGCTCGGAAGCGCGCACCCATAGCTTCAATACGGGCAATTTGCTCGGCACTGGCCGGTGCTGCCATGGCAGTTACTTGGTGACCGGCGCCAATCTTGTAATTGAATAAGGTCTCCACGGAAGTTGGTCAGGGATTCGGGCAAAGCGCCGATTAAAACCACATGCGCCATATCAATCTTTCTGCGCCTCCAACCACGTCTGAAACATCAACATATCCCACAGACAAGACTTGCTTTGCGGAAAGTTGGCTAAGCTGTGTGCGAGTCAGGGCTGCGGCATTCAATAGACCAACCCATAGAAAATACGAAAGAATCTCCCGCAGAGACGCAGAGGCGCAAAGAAATGCGTGAAAAATCCTTCCGGGTTAATAACATTCTGGATTTTAAGTATGTTTTTTCTCTGCGTCTCAGCGTCTCTGCGCGAGATATAGCATTTAAGAGCAAGAATGACGGGTCCCTGGTGTGCGAGTTGATCAAGATGGATTGGTCGAGGGATCATGTTACACTAATATAGCCATGAAATATCGGATTAATAGTACAATATTTCATGGCTAGCGCTAAACTCGATTGGAAGCATGCTCCAGCCATGCCTGAAACATCAGCACATTCCAAAGATGATACTGCCAGTTCCGATGCCCATTCAGATGTTCTTGCCACAGCTTCCGGATGGGGCGCG
Source organism: uncultured Desulfobulbia bacterium (assembly GCA_964509775.1). Taxonomy (GTDB): domain Bacteria; phylum Desulfobacterota; class Desulfobulbia; order Desulfobulbales; family CAZDYX01; genus CAZDYX01. Next base: position 6,614 of record CAZDYX010000135.1, read on the forward strand.
GGTCGAAAAAACCCACCTGCCGCAGGCGGAATTCACTGCGCAAATCCTCGGCCCAATCGCGCAGCGGCCCTCGCAACAAACTGTCAAAGTGTACGCCAAGGCCCCATCTTGGGCCACTCGATCAGCGACAGCGCCACCCGGTCGATACCGTAGTAATGGAAAGCCGGGTGCGCCCTGAGCGCTTTTAACTCGGAGCAGAACAGAAAAGTATCTCCCTGCCAAGTCATCTGCCAGTAATGCGCAGGGGAAACCACCCCGCAGCCAGCGGTTATCAAGCCCATCGGCGTCAACCTCAACGGGTGCGATTTCGTCCAATGTCAAGAACCCCCTATTCCTGTCCCGGCAGCCAGAACCAGATCCCATATCGTTACAAAGCGCACCTCCGTATCGCGCAAGCTAACGGTGGCCTGCAAACTCTTATTGATGACCAGGCAGTATGGAGGGCGATATTTCTCAACAAAGCCATCCATCGCTCGTGGAGTCGACGGCTTTGCCAGGTCTTTATATTTGACCTCAACAGGAATAACGCTTCTGCCGGTATCAATGACAAAATCAATTTCGGTTTTTGACTTTGTACGCCAGAAATGAATCTGTGCGCCGCTCCATCGAATCTTCTCACGAAGTATCAGATATACCAGGTTCTGGAAGGCAAAACCCAGATCATCGGGGCGCTGAAGATTACCCAGAACACCGAGGGCGTAGTTTCTGAAACCAAGGTCTGAAAAATACACTGACGGAGATTTGCTTATCTCGCTGCGGATATTGCGAAAAAACGGCGTGATGCGCCGCAGGATGTAGGTCTCTTCAGCATACCAGCAGTAGTTCTTGACCGTATGCAGGGATATACCCAGGGTTGTAGCCAATTCCGAATAGTTAATGATCTTGCCTGCCTGATCCGCCAGGTTCTTCATCAATTGCCCATAGGCCTCGATCTTCTCCACATGCAACAGATACGCAATGTCCTTGCTGATATACCCCTGGTATATCTCGTCCATCACGCGCAGCTTCTCCCGCGATTCCGTTTCAAGCGCCACACGGGGGTATCCGCCATAGTTCAGGTACTCCAGCAACAAGTCAACTGACCGGCCTTTTTCCAAGGCAAAGAAATCCGGCAGGCGGTCAGCGTAACGGTAGTCGGTCTTAAAGTTGACAAACTCAAGCAGAGAGAGCGGATACACCTCGTAGACCCTTTTTCGGCCCAGCATGGATTCTTTGATCTTCGCCTTCAGATCAACACTGCCGGAACCGGAAACAATGAACTTATAAGACAACCCCAGATCCTGAATCCCCTTGAGAAAAATCCCGGCATCCTCCATGCGCTGAACTTCGTCAATGAAGACAAAGCCCGGCCCGTCGCCAAACTCAAGTTCGACCTTCTTCAGCAGGCTCTGTTGGGAGGAAAAATAGACACGGTCATATTCGTAGTCGAGACTGAGAAAGAGCGTCTTTTCGCCGGTAGCCAGCAACTCGCCCTGAATGATCTTCATGATCGTGGTTTTGCCGGCCTGTCGAGGACCTACAAGAAAAGCGATCTCTTTACGGCGAAGGTCTTGCCTAATCTCTTCAAGGACTGTACGGTGTATTGTAGTTATAGACATGTCGTTAATTTTAGCAGGATATATTTAAAAGTCAAGTTTCAATTTGACATAGTTAAATAGTAATTTCACAGATTTGTCTCGCGCAAATCCACCCCCGCGAAAATTGGTTTGATTAATTCCTGGTAACTTTGCCCTACAACCTGAGTAGTTACGGGTTTATTTGATTGCAACAATGTTCATCATCCGAAAGGGTACGGAACTCTTCCCACAGCCAGCTCCTGGGGATAGGCAATCTTTCCCAGGAGCCTCTTGCAAAAGTCATAAAAGCCGTAGTTTTGTCATTTCGACCAACGGGAGAAATCTTTTCACTACCGGACACTTTTTAGATCGTTAAGGGAATTGCCACTTCGCACCAGT
>CAZDYX010000136.1:0-8566 GCA_964509775.1 uncultured Desulfobulbia bacterium
CGAGCACATCCGGCAGCTGCATCTCCACGCATTGCCCCTCTGCCTGCACGATGGCGGATTGTTGGACATGCAGACGCTATGCAAGAATTTGGAGGTCAAGAAGCAAACGGCCGCCAACTTCATTGCCCTCCTGGAAGCAACCCATCTTATCTACCGCTTGCTCCCCTTTGGCTATGGCAAGGAGATTCTGCGCGCCCGAGTCAAGGTCTACCTAGCCGATGCCGCCATCGCCCCGAGTGTTCTCCTGACCGGAAAAGGGTTGCTGGAAAACGCGGATAAGCTCGGACTGGCAGTGGAGACGGCATTCTTCAAACATCTCTTCACCCGTTACTACCGGAACGGCATCTCTTTTTCTTACTGGCGCGGGGGCAGGAAGGGTCGGGAAGTGGACATCGTCGCCGACCTCGGAGGACGCTTGGTCCCCTTTGAAGTGAAATACCGGGGCCAGAATGTCTCCACTGGCGATCTGAAGGGGTTGCTTGACTTCTGTGCGGAACGCCAGGTGAAGCGCGGGTATGTCATAACCAAGGATGCGGCTGACTTCGGGGTGCTCGCCCTGACTGGCGACGGAGAGGTCCAGGCGCTGAAAATCCCTGCCCCTTTGGCCTGTTACTGGCTCGGCCGCTCCGAAAAGGAGGCTACGGGCCAGCAGGAGTTGGAAGGAGAGTGTTCATCATGAAAGCCCGTCCCACCATCTTCCTGAGCGGAGTTTTCCACGAGTCCTGCGCATAGAAATTTTCGTGAATATTCTATGAACGTGGTGCAAGAAGATTGTAGATATGGATGATCTTCTTCATGTTCAGCCAGTGGATAAAATAGTGTAGGCGGTTTCCGTACGCCTTGCTGATGGTCAACTCTTCCGAGAATTGCCGATGAAACTGGTTTTCACTTATGGAGGCATCATGGCGCCGAAACCTGGCAAGATAGTGGGGGATGGCAATTGCCCTTGACTTCTGTGCCATTTTCAGCCAAAGCAGATAGTCGAACGCTGCCTTGTGCACTGTGTCAAGGCCGCCTACGGCCTTCCAAATCTGCCGGGTCCAGAAGGTGGCGGGCTGGTTTATGTAGTTTTCGCATAACAAGAGGTGATGACTGTACCTGCGTCCGAGGGTACTTTTGTACAGGGTTACGGGGCGTCGAATCTCATTGCCGTCGGCATCGATAATGGAGCATTGTCCGTAGGCCCACAGCTTGTCAGGGTTGGCACGAAAGGCCTCCACCACCCTTTGTAATGCACCCGGGACATAGAGATCATCAGCATTGAGCCAGGCGAGAATATCCCCGGTGGCTATACCCATCCCGTTATTGATGGCCTCCTGCGGGGATCCGTCATTGCGGGAGACCACGGTGCAGCGATCCGCATATTCTTTCAAAATACTCAACGTCCGGTCCGTGCTCATGCCATCGCAAATAATATACTCGAGCTCAAAGTCCCCCTTTTGGCCGAGAATGCTCTCGACTGTCTCGCGGATATAACGCTCTCCGTTAAGGACCGCTGTTATTACCGATATCTTGATCATTTCCGGTCAACCTTTGCCGATGGCATAAACCGTGTATCGTACCGTAGGTGTAAGGTAAGATTCTTCGATGTGGCCGCGACCCAGCCGTTCGGCCCTGCACATGTTCTGCATCTCAATGAGGAGATGGAGGGCCTGCGCCTTGCCGAATTGACCCGCGGGCATCAACGGAAAGTTGTCAATTTGTCAACCGCCTCACATCAGCTTTCCTCAAGCGTTTACCATCACTCCGCGTTCTCTTGCCGCGTGTATTATCAAGGAATTTCCAGCCTTCCATTCTGAAGGGGCGTAGTACAGCAAATCAACAGGAAAGGCTAGCTGCTTGACCAATCTCCGGTGAATCCCGGCGGCAAGCTCTATCCTCTCGAAAATGTCTTTACCCTCGAAAGACTCGGCAACCACAATGATATCGAGGTCGCTTTCCTCTTGAGCCGTGCCTTCGACATAGGAGCCGAAGAAGACTATTTTATCAACCGATATCCCACGGTTAATAAAGAGCCTCCTCAACAGCCTATCTGCATTTACGATTGCCTGTTCAGCCATGCCAGCAACTCCTTTGCCTGTGTCACGATATCCCTCACCCTCGCCTTGTCATACTGTTTCAACAGTTTGTCCAACTCGTCAGGATAACGGGTAGGCACACTCAAATCATTGAGCTTATCAATAAACTGTTGCTGTGCCTCGGAAAGCGTCGGCGTTATCTTGTCACAAAGGTAATTAAGATCGTGACTCTTGGGAGGAATTTCCTGAAGTTTCCTGGTGTAGAGACCCTTGAACGCTTTTTCAATACACAAATGACACATGAAGACGGCATAGATAAACCGGCCACTTTCAAGCATTGCATATGCCGTATCAAAATCATATTGTGCCTATTTCACCCACTCATCGGCCGGTTTGTTTTTCTGATCAGACATGGCGCCCCAAGCAGGAAAATTTTGCTATAAAGGATTGAAAAGCCGCGATGCTCGGCTACAAGAACAGTGTTATGCAAAACCAGCGTGAAGTCAATCACCAAAATAGCCATCAGCCCTCCCAGACGTCCTTCCAAGCCTGAAACATCAGCACATTCCAAAGCAGGTGTTGCCAGTTGCGTCTGCCAGTTAGACGCTCCTGCCATTTTTCCCGGATCGGCTCCGGGGCAAAAAAGCCATCCCGCTGCAACCGGTCAGGCGCCAGCAGATCCTCGGCCAAGTCCCGCAACGGGCCCCACAGCCATGTGTCAATGGGCACGGCAAAGCCGCTCTTGGGCCGTTCGATGAGTTCCCTGGGCACATACTTGTACAAAACCTGCCGCAGTATCCACTTGCTCTGCCCGTCCCTGATCTTCATCTCCATGGGGTAACCGCCAGGCAAATTCCACGACCCGGTGGTCGAGAAAAGGAGTCAATCATGACGAATTTATTGATGGATCAAGGCCGGAGACTCCACTGTGAATCCGCTGCTGATATCTCCTGGCACGATCAGTCGCAGTTTCGCTTGGGGATAAGGGGGTACAGGGAAGCGGCGCATCCCAGCAGCGGTCGTCACCGAAGCTATAATGCGACGCCATTGTTTCGGGCGGTCGGTAGCACCACCTGGAACTCCTCGCCCAGCTCGGCAAATGACACTTGGCGCCCCAGTTTTTCCGCTTCATGGCAGACCATGGGTAGCCCTCTACCCAACTTGTCAATATAGCGTAAATTTTCCATGAACTTGAGAATCACCGGGTTTACAGCATAGGAGACACCCCGTTTCAGCTTGTCAATGGTCACGGTGTTGGGCAGTCTTCCCGGACTGATAAATTCCATGCGGTCATCGAACATTAATACCCTGATTCTTGAGCCGGATATGGCATAGTTGCGATGGACGCAGGCGTTGACCAACAGTTCCCGATAAACCTTTTCAGGATAGGACGGTTCAAGTTCCACCCGCCGCGCCCCTTGAATGACCGAGGGATTGCGCAGATTATTTCGGATCACGGACAGCGCGGCTTCCACCTGGTAATCAAGATTTCCCTCGATTCCCTGCCGGTCGATCAGCTCTGAATCCGGCCGTAAGCCGGAATAATGGGCAAAGCTGATACTACTGTTCCGGAGATAGCGTTGGGGCTGGATGCCAAAGAGCAAAAGACCGGCCACCGTCACCTCGCCATTGTCCGTCAGGATATCGGTGTTACAGAGTAAATTTTCCTGACTCTCTTCCTGGGTTATATCAATATCGTACCGTTGAAAATAGTCGGCAATCTTTGCCAGATTCAGATCCTTGATCCCTGTTGTTTCAACACCGGTCAAATCAAAATGAAAAACACCGGCCTGTTGAAAAAGACGCATCAACTCTCCTTGGGTCGCGGCCCTGCTTGTTGATCCGACGCGAATCATAAAGAGATTTCTACTGGTCTGATACGGCCTGTCCTTGCCTTTGGGGACATCAATGAGGGCTAGGCGTTTGCCTTGCCACACGACTTCCTGAAATTCAAGCGTCAGAGGCGGAATAACATTATGGCGGGCGATGTTGGCAACCCACTCTTCCCAGGGCCGGGTATCATCCAGCCCTTCAATCTTTCCATGATCATCCACGCCGAGCAGAACCGTTCCCCCTTGCGAGTTGGCAAAGGCCACTATTTCGCGGGCAAGCGAGTCGGGATGAACTTGTGCGGATTTAAACTCAACTGCGCTGTTTTCACCCTGATCAATCAATATACCGATTTTTTTAACCACATCCATCCTGTTTCCTGCGCGTCATATGGCCGCCGAAATTTATCGACCTGTGGACCTTGATCATCGTTTAGATATCCTGGCGACTATATAGTATATAATCGTATGTTCGAAAAAAGAAAAGGCTCTCTTCATAATCAGGATGAAATTTCGATCCTTTTCCGCTAATACTTGGGAAAAAGTTCGAAACTGGTTAGTCTGTAGGTGTTTAGGGGGATAGGTGGAAAAAACCAGGTGAAATCAAGAAGTTATAATGTGTTAGCTCTCACATTCATCATCCTATCCTTAATCTTGCTTGACCCGCGATTCAGTATGATATAATATCATACTGGAGGTGTGCAATGGCTTCAGCAAAGATCGCAATCACAATAGATGAGAGTACACTGCACCGGCTTGATCGGCTGGTGAAAAATCGGGTGTTCCCGAACCGAAGTAAAGCCATTCAGGATGCAGTGGAGGAAAAACTAAAGAAACTGGAACAGAACCGCCTTGCCAGGGAATGTGCAAAGCTCGATTCGGCTGTGGAGAAGGCGGTGGCAGAGGAGGGTATGGGTGAGGAGTTGGCACAGTGGTCAGAATATTGAGGGGAGAGATTCACTGGGCTGATCTAAATCCGGTAAAAGGAAAGGAACAAGCCGGCCTACGTCCCGTTGTGGTTCTAAGTCAGGATGTTTTCAATGAACGTTCGGGAACAGTAATCGCTATGGCCATCACCAGCCAGTCTCAGCGTGCCGGATTTCCTCTGACTATCGAACTCGACTCGAAATACCTTCCTAAACGCTCATGGGTGAAAATCAGCCAGATCCGTACAATCTCAACAGAGCGAATAGGCAAAAAGATTGGCACAGTATCACCAGAAGAATTGGACCAAATCATTGAAGGTCTAAACGAGATCATTGGCAGCTAAAAAATGCAGCGGACGGCTAAGGTTGAACGATTACCACGATTTTGGATCCGGATCAAAAACAAAAGGATCTTATGATGGACGAAAGAATGATCGATGTGATCATCATCGGCTCTGGCCCGGCTGGGTTGCAGGCCAAGGCCGTGGGAGATGGCTGTGTGGCCGGCTGGGAGGCCGCGCTCTATATCCGGAAAATGAAGAAAGAGAAAACCACTGGATAAGCAGGTTGCTTTTATTGTTGGGGGTATGGTATATAACTGTCTTCCTTCTATGCAGTCGATCGATACCGTATTTATGGAGCTTGCCCTGCAGGAGGCCGACAAAGCCCAATGCCGGGGAGAAGTGCCCGTGGGGGCGGTGTTGGTCGACCGGGCGGGAAATGTCCTTGCCCGGGACGGAAACCGCAGTATTGAGTACCACGACCCTACCGCCCATGCCGAGGTCCTGGCCTTGCGAGCGGCAGGGAAACGGCTCGGGAATTATCGGCTCTTGGGAGCCACCCTTTATGTGACCCTGGAGTCCTGCGCCATGTGTGCCGCATCCATGGTCCATGCCCGCATCAGTAGGGTGGTGTTTGGCGCCGACGATCCGAAGGCCGGGGCCTTGGGGTCAGTATATAATATCGGCCGGGACCGAAGACTCAATCATCAGTTGTTGGTTGTTGGCGGGGTGATGGCCGAGGAAAGTGCAATCTTGCTACGTGACTTTTTTCGGCTAAGAAGAGCAGCGCCGGGAATTGATCCTGATATTACAGGGTAGTGAATAGTGGTTAGTGAATAGTGAATAGTGAATAGTGAAAAAACAGGTCAAACATTCGCGCAGACATGTCAAATCCTGTGGGGTAATTCTATAAAGCAGAGAGGGCCGGAGAGGTACCGAAGTGGCCATAACGGGGGCGACTCGAAATCGTCTGTTCTGGGAAACTGGAACCGTGGGTTCGAATCCCACCCTCTCCGCCATGAGATAGTCCCTTACCGTGAAAATAGAATTCAGGAGTCAGAAGTCAGGATTCAGAATTCAGGAGTAAGAATTTAGAATTCGCCCTGAACATGCCCCGTAGGGGTCATATGGCCATACGCCCCTACCGTATTCTGACTGACTCCTGAATTCTGAATTCCTTTTTATGATCTGGGGTGATCTCTGATCATGAGCGTTAGTTTGAGTCGGCCTGGTTGGAGAAGAAAACAAGATAGGAGAGGTGACCGAGAGGCCGAAGGTGCACGACTGGAAATCGTGTGTTCTGGGAAACTGGAACCGTGGGTTCGAATCCCACCCTCTCCGCCATGAAAAAATATTGGTGATTTTTGTCGGCCTTGCATTTCGGTTTGATAGCCGGGTCCCGCGCAACAGAGACGTACGAACCCCGCCAGGTCCGGGAGGAAGCAACGGTAGTAATGATCTTTGTGTGCCGCGGGATACCCGGCTATCTTTTTTACCGTGAAAAAGGAATTCAGGATTTAGGATTCAGGAGTCAGAATTCGCCCTGAACATGCCCAGCTTGTCTTTACTTCTGTATTCTGACTTCTGACTCCTGAATTCTTTTCATGATCTGGGGTGATCTCTGATCATGAGCGTTAGTGTCGTATGTCATATCTTGTTCTTGCCCGTAAATGGCGACCGCAGACCTTCAGTGAGGTGATTGGCCAAAGGCCTGTGGTCCTTACCCTGCAGAACGCCATCCGGCGTAATCGGGTTCCCCATGCCTTGATTTTCAGCGGCGTGCGTGGGGTGGGAAAGACTACCCTGGCCCGGATTATGGCCAAGGCCTTGAACTGTCAGCAGGGACCCATTCCGGAGCCCTGTAATGTCTGCGACTCCTGTGTGGCGATCACGGCAGGCACGGCGCTTGATATCATGGAGATCGATGGGGCCTCCAACCGGGGGATCCAAGAGATCCGTGATTTAAAGGAAAACATCCGGTTTTTCCCCTCTCAGGCGAGATACAAGATCGTGATTGTGGATGAAGTCCACATGCTCACCACCGAGGCCTTCAATGCCTTGCTCAAGACCATCGAAGAGCCACCTGCCCATGTCTACTTTATGTTTGCCACCACGGAACTCCACAAGGTCCCCATTACTATTCTTTCCCGGTGTCAACGGCATGAATTGAAACGGGTATTATTCGATGAATTGCTGGCCTTTTTAAGAAAAATATCATCGGCCGAGCAGGTGACCATTTCTGATCAGGCGTTGACCTTGATTGCCCGGGAGGCAGAGGGGAGTGTAAGGGATGGTTTGAGTCTCCTCGATCAGGTCTTTTCTTTCGGCGGAGAATCGGTCTCGGATCAGGATGTCCTCGAGGTCCTTGGCCTTGTTGACCGACAGATATTGGAGGAGTTGACCGGGACCCTCCTGGCGCAGGATCTGGAAAAATCCTTGGCCTTGCTTGACCGGGTATATTCCTTTGGCGTTGATATAAAGAGGTTTTGTCACGATCTATTGATTTATTTCCGGGGAGCGCTCCTGTGCAAGATAAGTGATCGGGCAGAAGAAATCCTGGATCTGCCGGACCAGGAATTGCGGCGGTTGCGGGAGATATCCTTAGGTTATAGTCGGGAGAGTCTGTACCAATGTTTTAATGTACTGCTCCGTGGGGTGGAAGAGATGCAGTATGCCTCGCATCCGAAGCTGGTATTGGAGATGAGTTTTATCAAGGCGGTGGAGTCCGGAAAGGTGGTGCCCGTTTCCTCCCTCATTGAAAGATTGGACCGGCTGTTGCAGGAGGGAGGGGTGAAATGGTCATCCGGCTCGGAGACAAGACCCCAAACCAGGGATGAGGGCCGTCATGATCCCAGGCCTGTTCCCGTGGTTTCCCCTGCAGGGCCGAAAATACAAAAGGAGCAGGAGGCTGTCGAACAGAAAAAGGTTCGGGATCTTCAGGGGGGTTGGGAAGAGTTCCGGCAGCATGTAAAGGGGCGCAAGCCGTGGATGGCTCATGCCTTAAGGCTTGCTGCGCGGTGGGAGGAAAGTGACCGGCAGCTCTTGATAAGATTTGATGATCAGGCCGACTGCGTGGTGTTGCAAGAGCCGGAAAATTTGAAGCTCTTGACCGAACTAGCCCAGGATTTTTTCCAGCGTGAATGGCGGATCAAAATCATTGTGCCGGGGTCGGTAAACCGGGAGGCCGAGGGAGTACCAGAGGTAACTGCTCAGGAAGATCGTCGCACCCTTGCTAATGATCCCCTGGTAAAGACGGCGCTGGAGATCTTCGGCGGCGAGATTTCCGCCGTAAGAACCGGTCCCCAGAGCCGGTGAATGGTAATTACTTAGGTGGATAGTCTGTAGGTGTTTAGGTGGATAGGGAGGAATAACCATTAGTAACTATTCAGGTTGTTTAGTCTGTAGTCTATTAGGGGCAGAGCAACGAACGTGACCAGACACGAATAGGATCTCATCAGCAAGTTAAAATGCTCTGAACTTAGCGTAATTTCGAATTTTTCTTCTTTACCTAT
>CAZDYX010000137.1:0-8559 GCA_964509775.1 uncultured Desulfobulbia bacterium
ATGTAAGCTCATTGGGACAGGCATTTGCTGATGAAGTTTTTCGAGTTTTTTCTTTGCAAAACAAGCACATAGAACTTCATTATATTAATGCCAACAAAGAAGTTACTGATATGATAAATCGTGTAAAAAGCTAAAATGCGGATTGGGCATGGCCTAATCCGCCGCTCATGCGACGCCGGGATCTGCACTTGTTATGTGCGAATTTGCTTGGCAAGATGGATACGGAGCGTTCGCCTTCAGGGGCAACAGGTTGTGATGGCAGAAGAAAAACCTCAGCAATCAATAATTGGAGACTTGATTCCGCTCTTTGAAAGAGAAGCGGAACAATGTATAAGGAGGATAAGAAAAAATCGGCGAAGAAAACGGAAAAAAGCAGGGGATAGAAAAGGATATCACGATGGTGTGATTTCCCCTGAACAAAGTCTTCCGCCTTCTGCGCCGCAATAACCTCGGAGAGTTATACAGTATGCGGCGACACTCGGAAGATCGGCCCTCAAGGAAACATCCTTCAGGGCATGTTTTGTTTCTAGGGATATTATATTTCTGCACCCTGTTTTTTTCTTTTGCCATCTTTGCTAACTCATCAGTAGCGGATACCCGTGGCGTACTGATAAAACCGGTTGCCCCGACTGGAGAGCCATTGCCCGGCAGGCAATGGCTGTTTGCAATCGGAATCGACACCTATATCGAGTGGCCCCGGCTCACCACGGCGGTGAAAGATGCCCAATCGATGCGGGATGTGCTTCTGGAACGTTATCATTTCAGCCAGGACTCCCTGGTCGAGCTCTATAATGAAGAGGGGACCCGCAAGAACATCATCGACAAGTTCCGTTTCCTGGCGCAGAACCTCACAGAAGATGACTCCCTGGTTATCTTTTATGCCGGCCACGGCCACCTCGACCCAATCACCAAGGAAGGAAGCTGGGTGCCGGTAGAAAGCGGCATCAACGATGCCGCCTCCTGGATTTCCAACGATACCATCAAAAACTATCTGCGCGTTGACGCCATCAAGGCGAAACATATCCTGCTTGTTTCGGATTCCTGCTTTTCCGGCGATTTTTTCCGGGGCCACCGGGGCGCCCTGCCGGAAGTGACCGATGAAGTTATCAGGAAGGCCTATACCCTTACCTCCAGGCAGGCCATCACCTCGGGAGGTCTGGAGCCGGTAAGCGATGCCGGATTCGGCGGCAATTCGGTTTTCTCACACTTTCTCGTGCAAGCCCTTAAGGAAAATCGGAAGCCCTTTCTGATCGCCTCGGACCTATATCCGCTGATAAGGTCTGGGGTGGCGGAAAACGCCAGCCAATTTCCGCAGCTTGGTTCCCTGCATGACACCGGCGGCAGTCAGGGCGGTGAATTGGTGTTTTTTTTGATGCAGGAGGCAAGGCTGGAAGGGCTGGGTAACACAATGACAGCCCGGCAGCAGGAATTGGGTCGGTTGCAGCAGATGGAGAAAGAGGCCGAAGCGGCCCGGCAGAAGGAAGCCACGGAGATAGCTGCGAGGGAGAACAAACTCGCCCAAATGAATACCGAGATCGAAGCGATGAAAAGTCGGCTTGGAACTTCCGCAGTACGAACGGATGACAGCCTGGACACTATGCTTGCAATGGTACGCCAGAAAGAGGACCAGGAGAAAAAACTGGATGAGCTCCGGAAACAGCGGGATGAAGAGGAACGGAAGCGGCAGGAGGAGATCAATCGGCTGAAGAGGGAAAGGGATGATAAGATCATTGCTGCGCTCAAACCGGAGGTTGAGAAATACAAGGAGATTGTCAATTCGAAATTTGGTCAAGAAATGAAAGCTTCCGCCTGGCAGGCACTTGTTGCTAAGTGCCCGAGCGGCTGGGCTGAGGGGGTGGCAGAAGGGGACGCTGATTCGTTACTCAAGCTGAAAGAGGCCAAGGCCTATAGAACCATGAAGCCGGCTGAGACGAAAGAAAAGGACTCCCAAGCCCGCCGTGAACGGGCGAAGGTGTTCGAAAGCATCGCAGAAAATAAAAAGATTATTGGGATCATAAACAATGACCCCAAGATTAGTGCTCGCGTAAATAACCCCGAGAGTGGTGAAAAAATCATAATCCCGCCCGGTGGAGGGATAGATTTTGTCGAGGTAGTCCAAATCACATCCGATATTGCTATATTTCGCGCAGATAACGACAAGATAGCGTGGACATTTAAAGCTAAAGATATGAAAGAGAAAGCCTCACTTGGGAAAAAGCTAGTCGGCGGTGTACCCGTCGACGTCAGAATAACTATCGATTGCTTTACATGCGAAGGCGACACCAGAAGATGACCTTTGTACTACTATCCTCGAAAATCTTTGAGGCTCGCACAAATTTTTCCGGAAATCTTTGCTGCGGTAAGGATTCCGGTTGATTCGGTTGCGGCGTAGCCGCGCTGTGAGATACCATGAGGTGAAGTGCCAATGACCCGCGAAATACTTCGTTCCATGATTCTTGCCGGCGAAAGCACGGCAGTGGAATTCAAAGGCGAAAGCCAGCGGCCGTTGAATGATCGCGGCCTGGTAGAGACTGTCGTATGCCTCGCAAATCGCGGGGGAGCGGAGCCAGGATACCTGCTCGTCGGCGTGGAGGATGATGGGCGGGTCACGGGTGCGCGGCCTCGGCATGAAGCAGGAATAACAGACCCGCTACGGATTCAGGCCCTGGTTGCAAATCGCACCCGTCCTTCCCTCAGTTGCCGTGTTGAGCTGATAGATCTGGAGGAGGGGCCTGTTTTGGTGATCGAGGTCCCGGTAGCGAGAGCGCCGGTTGGCACGACCGAAGGCATGTACCTGAGGCGGGCGATCGGCGGGCGTGGCCAGCCGGAGTGTCTTCCTTTTCATTTCCATGAAATGCAGGCGTATCAGGCGGATCGGGGGATTCTGGATTACTCCGCGCTGGAGGTTATGGAGGCAAAATGGGGTGATCTCGATCCCCTTGAATTTGAGCGCTACCGCCGGGTCATCCGGGAAAGCAGGGGACTCGGCGATCAAAGCCTGGTGGAGCTGTCGGATCTTGAGCTGGCGAAAGCTCTTGGTGCAGTTACCGCCAATCACGAAGTAAAGGCTGTGCGGGTTCTAGGGCTTCTGCTATTCGGTAAGACAGAGGCAATTCGGAAATTTCTCCCGCTGCATGAGGTGGCATTTCAAAAGTTATCGGAACTGCAGGTAAGGGTAAACGAATTCTTGCGCTATCCTTTGCTGCGGGTAATGGATGAGCTGCTTGGCCGGTTTCGGGCCAGTTATCAGGAGCAGGAGGTCATGGTGGGGATGGTGCGGGTCGGGGTGCCGGATTATCCGGAGCGGGCCTGCCGGGAGGCGGTGGCCAATGCCATCATTCACCGTGACTTTACTCGGCCCGGAGCGGTTTACGTCCAGTGGTATGAAGACCGGATCGAGATTTCCAATGCCGGTGGCTTGCCCGAAGGGGTGCGCCTGGACAATCTTCTTGTCACCCCTCCGCGTCCCCGTAATCCTTTGCTCGCCGATGCCTTCAAGCGTGCCGGCCTTGTTGAGCGAACGGCGCGCGGAATCGACACCATTTTTTTTGAACAGCTTCGCAACGGCCGCCCCGCGCCGAGCTATGACCGGAGTACCGAATCCGATGTGGTTATGGTCTTGCCGGGAGGCAGGGCAAATCTTGATTTCGTACGTCTCGTGGCCGAGGAAAGCCAGCACGGCCGTCCGCTTGGTCTCGATGCCCTGATTTTGCTGAACCGCTTATGGCTGGAGGAGGATCATCTTGACACAGTTCAGGCAGCCAGAATGATCCAAAAGTCTGAAGCTGAGGCGAGAAGCGTACTTACACGCCTGACCGAATCCGGCTTGGTGGAGCCCCGTGAAGAGCGAAAAAGTCGCACCTATAACCTCTCTGCCGCCACCTCCCGTCGCTTGGGCAAGGATGCGATGCCTGTCCTTAAGCAGGGAGACGAGACCCGGCAACTGGAGCAAAAGGCTTTACAGTATGCGGCCATACATGGGAAGATCACACGCAAGGAAACTTCCGAATTATGCAGGATCGGTGACCTGCAGGCCCGCAATCTTTTGGCGCGATTGGTTAAAAGGGGCGAGCTGGCCAGGCAGGGCTCAAAGCGTGGAACGTTTTATACTCTGATGTCCAAAGATATGGACTTGTCCAAAAGCTAATTGGACTAGTCCATATCTTTGACCTGCCGTGCGATAATTTTCACAAGATTAGAGGGAGTAAGACAAATTTTGTAACCCGTCGTGAAAGAATAGGGCATAACAGCCCAAGGCAAATACCCCAGGCATATTAAAGTAACTTAGGCCATCTAAAATTCGAAAGGAGATGTGGAATATGAAACCATCGACTGTTCGGAACAAAATAATTCAGGAAATCAAGCTGATTCCTGACCACAAACTTTCTGAGCTCTACCATGTTATCCATAGTCTTAGGTTGCAGCCTGACTCCCCCCGAAAGAAAATAGAAAAGATTATGGCTTTCGCGGGCTGTTGGGAAGATATGTCGGAAGAAGAATTCGATCAATTTTCCTTGGAAATAACCGAACGTCGAAAAATTGCCTTGGAAAGGAGACAACGCCTTGAAGCCGGCAATGGTTGATTCTGATATTTTGTCCTTGTTTTTCCGAAACGATCCCCATGTGAAGGCTCACTTCAGGGATTATCTTGAAGAATACGACAGGATAAATATCAGCATCATCACCTACTATGAAATCTTAAGCGGTCTAAAGCATAGAGATGCTCGGAAACAATTGGCTTCTTTTCTGGAGTTCGCCAGACTGAACGTTGTTCTGCCCCTATCCGAAGACTCCACAACCATTTCGGCTGAGATCTATGCCAAACTCCGTAAGGATGGGCAACTGATTGACGATATCGATATCCTCATCGCCGGAATAGCGATGAGCAATAAACTGGTTTTAGTGACCCACAATGAAAACCATTTTGGGAGAATTGCAGGGTTAGAAATTGAAGACTGGAACAAGGAGTAGCCGCTCCACTATTTAGAAATGCGTTTTTAGCGCAAACCTGGGAATACCTGATCCGTATCCGTGCCCGCCCGTATACGAAAAAAATCCGGAGGTGAGGAACCGGGCTCGGGTACGGGCACGAAAAACCTCCGGGGGAGAAAAGCCGGGCACGGGATCATGGACGGATGCGAAGCTTGATTTCATTAACCTAACGCGAATTATGAGGGGAATATGGTAATAGTGCAATTTATCAAGACTCGAATGATTTTGTTGGCTGTTTGTTGGCTGTTTAGTCTGTTAACGGCTGGTAATGCAGCAGCCGTAGAGACCAGAGGTTTGCGGATCATAGCGAAGGATAGCGCCTCAGGGCAGCAGAAAGAGATGAAGATCTATAACAAATCCTATGCCGTGATAATTGGTATTGACCAGTATCCAAACCTCGCCTTTGATCAGCAATTGTCTTATGCGGTACGCGATGCAAAGGGTGTGGAGGAGGTCCTGCGGAAAAATTTCAAATTCGACAAGATCATCGCGCTTTACAACAAGGAGGCCTCAAAGGACAACATCATGAAGGTCCTCCTTGGGGATCTGAGCACGGCGCTAACTGAAGAGGATGCGGTGTTTGTCTTCTGGGCCGGGCATGGATATACAGAAAAGACGGCTTACGGCGACTCGGGCTATCTTATCCCCTTTGACGGCACCTTCAACCCCGCTGAGCTCTATAAGGATATATCCATGACCGTGGTGCGGGATGACATCTCGAAGAAGATACCTGCAAAACACGTCTTTTACGTTATAGACGCCTGTTACAGCGGCCTGGTGTTGGCTACAAGGGGCGGTGAGGACAGAAAGTCCGCCAGGGATTACAGTTATCTGCAGGAGATCACCAAGGAAAAGGTGCGTCAGGTGCTCACTGCGGGTGAAAAAGGCCAAGAGGTGTTGGACGGAGGGCCAAGGGGTCATTCCGTCTTTACAGGAAGATTCATCGAGATCTTGGAAAATAGCACCGACTTTATCACCGCCACCGAGATCAGTCATATGCTCAAGGAAAAGGTATTTTCCGACGCCAGGGCACGAAATTTCACCCAAACGCCAAAATACGGTGAGCTGTTTGGGGTTGGCGACTTTGTCTTTGTCCCTTCGCTTGAGCAAAAGGTCGAAGATACCCAAGGGAAGGTTATAGGTCTGCAAAAGGAGCTTGAACAACTGAAGGCCACAGAGGAAGCTGCAGCCCAGGCCCAGGACGACAGGGCAAGACGCCAGGCGGAACTTGAGAAAAATGCGGTCGAGGCCAAGCTTAAGGCCGAGCAGTTGCGGAATCAGGCCCTGGAGGAGCAAAAGCAACGCCGGGTGCTTGAAGAACGGCAGAGGGTTGAGAGAGAAAACGAGCTGGTCCAGAAGAAGAGTGAAGAGGAGGCACGGCTTGCTATGCTCAAGGGTGAGGTGGCCGAAAAGAGGAAAAATCTTGGCGACACCACAATGAGCTCGCTTTCTCCGGAAGCCACGATCAAGGAGATGCAGGCGCTCGACGCGAAAATTCTTGAGATCAAGGAGTCGTTCAAAAAGGAGCTGACCAGCGGGATCTTGGCCATTGCCCAGCGGATAAACAGCAAGTTCCAGGAGCTTGCCAACATCAAGAAAAGCGAGTTCGAGACCGTGGATGAGTTCAAGGAGAAGATGGCGAGGGAGTCGCAGGCGGTCGGGAAACAGCAGACCGAAGAGCTCAAGGCCCACGAAGCCAGAATTGAAGCCGCATACAAAGAACAGATCGCGCCTTTTATTAAAACCATGAAGGAGCTTTCGGCGAATGAATTTATTTTAACGGCCGATCAGCTCCTTCTGGAGCTCAACCAGTATGACGCAGCCACGAACAGCTATCAGGTCAGGATCAGCGCCAAAAAGCCGATTCAAGGCATCCAGGTTGTGGCCAATGCGAACATCCCGCTTCCCCGCATGGAAGCCCAGGAATTTAGACAACATTTTGATAACGGGATACTGCGGCCGGAGATCAGGGGCAATTTCCAGTCGTCGAAGATGTTCAGAGTGGCCCAGGCCTACGTCATCGATGATGCGACGAACAAAAAATACGACCTGTTTTCAGCTCGGTATGTTGACCTTAATAATGGCATCATCTATGACAGCCGGACAAAGCTGATGTGGATGAAAAGTACCAGTGAAAAGGTTAGTTGGGAAAACGCGGTGACGATGTGCGAAAGATCTGAGCATGCAGGCCTGCGCGGCTGGAGACTGCCGACAAAAGAGGAGTTGCTCGGTCTTGTTGATAAGGCGTATATGCCGACCATTGATCCGGTCTTTTTTACGAAAAAGGCCTATTACTGGTCGGCTACTACCTACGTGTCCAGCCCGAGCAACGCGTGGCATGTCAACTTCGACGACGGCGGCGTCAATTGGAACGGTAAGTCGCTCAACTACTACGTGCGGTGCGTTCGAGGCGGACAGTGATTGGTTATTTGATCATTTGGCAATTTGCTAAAAAAACCGAAAAAGCATTGAACAAGGAGCCATTCATGTATCGGTTTCTCATTGTTATCGAAAAGGCAGACGGCAATTATTCAGCCTACTCTCCTGACTTGCCAGGCTGTGTAGCAACAGGAAAAACTCGTGCGCAGGTCACACGAAACATGCACCAAGCGCTTGAAATGCATGTGCACGGCCTACTTGAAGATAGATTGCCGATTCCCAAATCGCATGCCTTTGCCGAGTATGTTGCGGTTATCTAAGAGCTTGCTTGATCAAATTAGCTGGCAGGCAGGCGGGCGGGCACGGTTGTATCGTGCCCACCCGCTATAAAACAATACCAATGCCAGGAAGGAATTCAACTCCTGTCCCATTATCAACATCGACGAGATGCCTTGGTTTATCCGGTATGGTGAGCGAAACCCTGATTTGTCCAGATTGCGGTAGTGCAATGCGGCAGGAAACTCGCGACAAGTCCTACTCCTATAAGGGAGAGACGATGACTGTTGCCGGGGTGGACGGCTGGCACTGTCCCGAGTGTGGTGAAACAATATTTGCCTCACCGGAAGAAGGGGCGCGTTATGATGCCGCTATCCGAGATCATATTTGTCGTCAAGGTCAACCGTAGCTGAAGTATCTATCCGTATTCGTTCCACCCCTCCCATAGTCATACCACTTTATCAACCAACCACACGGAGAAATCCTGCCATGGAATCGCGTTGATTCCGTATGGCAGCGGCTGCTTTGCGGCTATCCGGCAAATCAAGATGCCGGGCTCGCACCTTTCCTCTCCGGCCAGGGCGCGGAATCGCCGCAGGCTGTCCGTGTGAGGAACAGAAGGGGTTGTGGTCAGCTTGATCTCAATGGGAATAAGTTTTCCCCCGCTCTGAATGATCAGATCCACTTCAAGTCCGTCATGAGACCGCCAATACCAGAGAGCCGGTTTAAGTCCGGCATTAGTGAATGCCTTTACTGCCTCAACAACCATGAGGCCCTCAAAGAGGGCCCCTCCCATGGCCCCGGCCAGGGCTGCCTCGCCGCTTGGCTGCCGGGTGAGATAGCAGGCAATTGCGGAATCCAGGATATAAAGCTTGCTTGACTTGGTAATCCTCTTGCCGAGGTTATTGAAAT
>CAZDYX010000138.1:0-8552 GCA_964509775.1 uncultured Desulfobulbia bacterium
AGCGTGTCAAAGACCGCCTTGAACTGCTCCAGGGCGGCCTTGACCTGCCGCGATCCGATCTTTACCTCGTTTTTCAAGACGATAAGCTCGGATAACAGGGTATAGAGATCCGCGCCGCCCTCTTCTATCCGGTCCGGAACGTCCCCTTCCTCAAATAGATATGAGCGGAACTCTTTGAGCAATTTTTCCTTGGCTGCCGCATCCACTGTCGAGCTACTCCGTGATGATTTTATAGTCCTTGATGCAGTCGGCGAGATATGCCGTGATCTTCTCCGCAGAGGGCCGGGTTGGCCGCACCTTGCAAAACACCAGGGCCGCGAGTCCATCCAAGTCCGGCTCCGGAATATGAAAGAGCCGGTGATGCAACCTGGATTTTTCGTCCCGGATGGCCTCGAATGCGGCCCTGATCAGTTGGAATCCCTCCGGATCGAGATCAGGCGAGTGTTGCTTCACCTTGGCCAAGTAGGCCTTCTTGATGGCCTCATCGCCGGCCTCCTCGGATACGCCGAGTATCGTATAGGGTGAATTCATTAAAACAGATCCCTTGGTTTGGGCCGGACCGGGTCATCCTGGTCCGGCTTTTTTTCTCCGATTTTTTTACCGCCTTGTTTTCTCCGGCGCCGCCGGGGAAAGGGAAAGAAATCCTCGTCCTCCTCCGACCCATCCTCATCGCCGTTTTCAAAGAACCGACCCGTCATCTCGGCCAATGCCTCCAGCAGCCTTCCGGGGGGGATCCGGTCCAAGAACTCATCGTCGAACGGGAAATCATAGGGAAAATCATCCAGGACATCATCTATCATATTTGCGACCGCACGATCACCCTGCCGCATCGCCTGTTCGTGGGCATCGCGCAGTCTCTCCCGGTCGGACTTGGATACCTTTCGAAACAACCCCTTGCCCTCGCCACAAATCCGGTAGAATAGAAACGCAGGTCTGTCGGGCCATTGTTTTTCCGCCATACCGGCGACAATCCGCAGGGAGCTGAAGTCCTCTATGGCATGGAGGGAATCGCACAATGACCGGGCCTCATCTACGCTACAGCCCGATGAGACGATTTTCTTGAATAGCGGCGCGAGCAGGGCCAAGACCTCATCCAACCAGGTCACCCCTTGGAGCCGGTAGCGGTTTATCCGGCCGCTAAGGGCCTGCACCTCACCCCGGGCCAGGGTCCGGCATCCTTTGAGGTCCTTATCGTATTGCTCCTTAAGGCGCTGGGAAAGATAAAACAACCGCGCCTCCACCACAAGGACGAATCGGGCCGCGACCCCTCCGCCGGCAAGGGCCAGGCCCTTATCGATAAAGACCTGGCCCGCCTCGGCACGGTGATCGTGCAATTCTACCAGCCCCTGATCGAGCTGAACGATACCGTCCTGCCTGCCTGGTCGTTCAAAGGAGGCGGCCGTGGCCATTTCCTTGCGGGCTTGGGCGAATTTTCCTGATGTTGCCAACTTGCGTCCCTGGGCCAGGTGGGTCTCGATCAGCATGGTGGAGGCCCGGGTATTGATAGGGTCAAGCGCCAGAATCTTCTGGGCCAGGCCGGTCGCCTTCTTGAAGACCTTTCGGGAAATGACGTCCTCCAGGGCCGCAAAGAGGATATCGATGTCCTCGGGAAAGACCTCCATGGCCTTTGCCAGCCAATGCTGATAATCCTTATTATCCTTATGATAGGAAAGCACCGCAAGATAGCTCTCCTTGTCCTTTGGATCATGGTGGAGACTCAGTTCGAGGTACTCGTGAGGCTCATCAAAATAGAAAGTGTCCGTCCTCCCGAGTTCTCCGGCCAATTTGGCCATGCGGCGCAAGACCAAGGCAAGGTCGAGCCGTTGCCCGTCTCTGTTTTGCCCTTTATCATCAAGGGCCGTGGTTACCTTCTCCCAGTATTTCAGGGCCTCTGCCCTGGCCCCCTTGGTTTCACTGGCCAGGGCCGATATGCGATTCCTCTCCAGGGGGGAGAGGTTGCCGAAATGTTTTTCATACAGCCTGATCCCGTCGGGATGTCGGCAAAGAAGGTCCAGACAGCCCTTTTGGACCGCCTCTCTGTCCAGTTGGTGAATATGGGAAATAAGAAGGTTGAAGAGCTTTGCCGGGTTTTCTTTTGCAACGTTCAGATCGGCCACCAACTGGAAATCTCCCTGGCTGGCGCCGGTAAGTTTGGCCGTAAACTCCCGTTCCCGGCGATCGAGTTTCGCCAAGGCCGACATTGCCGCCGGCCGGTCGAGCAGCAACGGTTCTATGGCCCTAACGAAACCATGCATCGGTGAGCCGTTGGGAATCTTTCCCAGAAAATCGGCGGCGGCCTGGGGATTGGAATCGAGCTCGATCAGGGCGTTTATGAGCCAGCGAAAATCGCGGTACGGGGATCTGAATGGGATCTTTTTCAATTCCTCCCGGGCCGTATCGTCATTTCCCTCGCTATAGGCGGCCAAACCCCTTTGTACGGCCTGATACTGGGTGACGAAACACGATTGCGGGGAAAAGACGGCAAGAATATCCTTCCTGCCGGAGACGATCAGACCGGCGATCGCCGCCCTTATCTCCTCAGTCACCCTGCCCTCCTTAAGCTGCTCCTCGGCAGCGGCGAAACGTTTTGCCGCCTCGAGGTGCTGGCCCGCATTGATCAGCCAGGCGATGCTGCAGTCGAGTCCGACGGAATTGCCGAGGCCCCTGGTCATATTCTCCCAGATTACGATGGCCTCCTTGTACATGCCCTTGGCAGCGAGTTCCCTTGCCCGGCCCCAATAGGCCTCGACCAGGAGATCCTGCCATTCCGGCTTCACCCCCCTTTTAAGCAGGTGCTTAAATATTTCTAACGCCGCAGTGAACTTCTTCTGGGCAAGGGCCTGCCGTCCCTGAAGGCCCAAAAACTGGGAAGGGATTTTGACAAAATCGGATTGCTGCTGCGGTCTTGCCCGGTTTGCTTTCTTTTTGGCCATAATCTGTTTTTCCTATAAGGGCCAAGGAGGAGGGTCTTTGCCTGGGAAATGGAGGTAATGAAAAATAGCGGTCAAGGTGAGGATGTGGCGACCCGATCGTCTTTATGTCGGATATCGTTTAATAGAGGAACAAAGACCTGTCAACAACTATTTTGTACATGGCCGAAGACTGGATGTTCTTTGATTAACCCCCATGCCCTGAGGGTACAACGAACAATAAAAATGGAATCCAGGAGTCAGGAGCCAGAAATCAGAATCAGGAATAGAGAGCCTTTCCATTCCCCTCCTGACTCCTGATACGGAAAATGGGGACAGGATCTTTGACCCCTATTTTTCAATCAAACAACGGGGTACGCAGAAGGGCATGGGGCTTGGTCTGACCGTTAGTGATGCGGCTATAAGGAGGCACAACGGAGCAATAACCGTTGAGACTGATATAGGCAAGGGTTCCACTTTTCATATCTACCTTCCTGCAGTCGTTGCTGCGGCGGCGGAGGTGACAAAAAAGGCGGCAGCGGGCAAAGATATCTCCAAGGTCCTCACCAGGGTCCTTATCATGGACGATGATCCTGGTGTTGTTTGTGTGGCGGTTGATTTTCTGAAGTTTGTCGGATACCGGGTGGATTCCGTTGCCGATGGGGAGGAGGCGATTAAGGCCTATAAAATGGCATAGGAAGCCGGCGATCCCTATGCCGCGGTAATCCTCGACCTTACGATACCCGGAGGGATGGGCGGTAAAGAGGCCATTGTCAGGCTGCGGGATCTCGATTCGAAGGTGAAGGCTATTGTTTCGAGCGGATATGCCGATGACCCGGTTATAATCGATTTTGCGAGGTATGGTTTTGTTGAGGGGCTTATAAAGCCTTACCGGCTTGAAATCTTAAAGGAGACGCTCGAAAAAAATATTATAAATGCGGGAGCGATTCAGGTATATTAGTAAGTTATCAAATCACCCAACAGGAGGCAGATCGTCATGGCAAAGGTACCTTTTACTCAGGCGTTACGGAAGGAATACGAAGACCTCTTCAATAGTTGCGACATCAAACCCGGAAGGATGGCTGCGGTCGAAGACATCATTACCAAGCTTCTGGCGAACCGGGACCGGTACGAGGGCGTCGGCGCCCGCCTGGACATCCCGTGGTTCTGTATTGCCGTGATCCACAACATGGAAGCGAGTCTCAATTTCACCAAGCATCTCCACAACGGCGACCCACTCAGCGCCCGCACAATGCATGTGCCGGCGGGAAGACCGAAGCACGGCAACCCTCCCTTCACCTGGGAGGATAGCGCCACCGATGCCTTGACCTTGCGGGGTTTGGAGAAAATAAGCGACTGGAGTCTGGCCGACACCCTTTACCAAATAGAAGGCTACAACGGCTGGGGGTATCGTCTATATCATTCCCATGTCCTCTCCCCGTACCTCTGGAGCTTTTCCACCCTTTACACGAGCGGCAAATATGTTGCGGACGGCACCTGGTCGGATACGGCCAAGTCCGACCAGTGCGGCGCTGCCGTGCTGCTGCGGCGCATGGTGGAAAGCCGCCACCTCGAGTTCGCCGATCAACTGGCGCCAACCGAAACGACCCCGCCTCTGATCGTCGCCTATTCGATGGCGAAGTCCCCTGATCCGGCGGTCATGGCCCGCGCCGAAGCTTTACAACGCTGGCTCAACACCTTCCCTGGCATCTTTGTCAAGGTGGACGGTGTGCCGGGCGAGCGGACTTCGAATGCCTATAAGCAGGTTATCGGGTTGTATCTGCCGGGGGACCCGAGGGGGTAATCAATGGCTAACTTGGCCCTTGCGTTGGCGGTCCTAATTTCCTTTTCCGGTTGTGCCCGGATGGCCATGGACCGTTTGATGGACCCCATGGCCCTTTCCATTCAAAGGCAAACCGATCTTGAGCTCGTCCATGACGGGACCCCGGCCCTTATCCTGATGCTTAACGGTTTTCTGACCGCCGACCCGGAAAACCCCCGCCTGCTTATGGCGGCGATCAAGGCCTATGCCTCTTACAGCGAGGCAATGGCGGAAAAGGGAGATCTTTCCCGGGCGAGCCGGTTAAGTGAGAAGGCAAGGGAGTATAGCCTTGCCCTTCTGGAGAAATATCCTGATCTTAGGCAGGAGATCTTTCAACCCTTGCCAGCCTTTGCCTCGGCATTGAAGACCTGTGAGAAAAGGGATGTTCCCTCCCTTTTCTGGGCCGGCTATGGTTGGGCAACCTGGATTGTCCGGCAGAATTTTTCTCCGGCCGCCCTGGTGGACCTTCCCAAGGTGGAAGAGCTTATGAGGCGCGTGGTCGAGCTTGATGAGTCCTACTATCATGGGGCGGCCCATGTCTTTTTGGGCGCGATCTACGGCAGCCGGCCGGTGCTTACGGGCGGCAATCCCGAGAAGAGCCGCGCCCATTTTGAACGGGCACTGGCCATTGCCGACCGCCAATCCCTCATGACCCAGGTGATGTATGCCGAGACCTACGCCCGCCTTGCCTTTGATCGGGAACTTTTTGAAAATCTTTTAAATGAGGTCATGGCCCGGCCGATAGACGGTATTCCGGAGTTGTCCTTGAGCAATCAGCTCGCCAAGGCCAAGGCCCAAAGGCTATTGGCCCATACGGATGAATATTTTTAAGCTGACACTGACATCCCGGAACCAATAGCTTGATCCAGGATTAAAACATCCTAGAGAGGTTTTTTGTATGTCACGTCTTTGCAGAAATCTGCTGATACCTTTCATCATGATCAGTGTTCTTTTGACGGTGGGGGAAATCGGGGCCGAAGAGCCCAAAAACCTCTTCAAGGTGGCATCCCTGGCGCCGGAAGGAAGCATCTGGGCAAAACGGTTCAATGAGTTTAGCCAGGAGGTGCGCGACGAGACCAAGGGAGAGGTCGGCTTTCGTTCGTATCCGGGCGGGGTCATGGGCGATGACCGGGCCATGTTCAGAAAATTGAAGATCGGCCAACTCCAGGGCGGCGGATTCACCATGACCGGCATCGGAGATGTAGTGCCGGACTTCCGGGTCATGGGCATCCCCTTTCTTCTTGATTCCTACGACGAGGTCGACCGGGTGCTTACGCACCTGTGGCCCCGGCTGCAGGCGGCCTTTGCCGAGAAGGATCTGGTGCTTCTTGCAGTATCCGAGGTGGGCTTCCTCTACGCTATGTCCATTGTTCCCCTGGCCACGGTGGATGATTTCAGAAAAAGCAAGTGCTGGGCGCCGGAAGGAGACCCGATCGGCATGGCTTATCTGGAGATGATCGGGGTGACGCCGATTCAACTCGCCATTCCGGATGTGCTCACCGCACTTCAGACCGGTCTTGTCGATACCGTTTTTAACGGGTTCTATGGATCCATCGTGCTCCAATGGTTTACCCGGATCAAGTATATTACCAATATTCCTTTCGCCTACACCTATGGGGCCATTGTCCTTGACAAAAGGTCCTTTTCCCGACTTTCTCCGGAAGGTGCGGCAGTTGTTCTAAAAAGCGCAAAAAAATATTTCGGCATGCTGGTTCAGGATACTCGAAAAAGCAACGAAGAGGCGTTAACCGCCCTGCAAAAGCAGGGCATAACCCTGGTGCCGGCCACAGAGGAGGCGGCTTTGACCTTTAAGGCCCAACGGGACAAGACCGTGGCAAAGATTATCGGCAATGCCTTTTCCAGGGAGATCTATGAAGACGCAATGGCCGTGCTGGAAAACGATCGCGGCAGGAAATAATGATGGGTGTCGCCAAACAGATTCATACCCTTCTTTGCCAGTTGGAAGAAGGGATTATCGTTATTCTTCTGTTGGCAATGATGGGCCTTTCCTGCGTGCAGATCTTTTTACGGTACGTGCTTGACAGCGGACTCCTGTGGGTTGATCCATTACTGCGCCAGATGGTTCTGTGGAGCGGCCTGTTGGGTGCAGTGGTCACCACGAGGAAGGGCAAACACATTGCCATGGATATTGTTTCCCATCTGTTGCCCCCTGGCGCCAAACCATGGTTGGCGATGATAAACAATCTTTTCTCCGGTCTGGTCTGTCTGGTATTGGCCTATAGCGCGGTGTCGTTTGTGCACAATGAATCCGCCTTCAGCGGTGATCGGACATTATTGGGAATGCCGAGCTGGATCATGAACATCATCTTCCCGCTCTCCTTTGGCCTCATGGCCCTGCATTTTCTGGCCAAGGCCCTCGACATTTTCCTGGGGCTTTGGCGTTCCTTGACAAGGCTTGAAGAGAACCTGCTCTGATGGGCCTGCTTAAGATCCTCACCATTTTCCTGGCCTTACTCGGCTCCCCACTTTTTGTGGCCATTTCCTGCCTTGCCCTGCTCTCCTTTGCCGGTGTAGGCATTGATCCTGCTGTTGTCATCATCGAGATGTCCCGGCTTTCCGATACCCCGCTTCTTATCTCCCTTCCCCTTTTTACCTTTGCCGGCACCCTGCTGGCGGAAAGCGGGGCCCCGCAACGGCTGGTGGGGCTATCGAAGGTCCTGCTGGGCTGGCTGCCGGGCGGACTCGCCATAATCGCCCTCCTGGTCTGTGCCTTTTTCACCGCCTTTACCGGCGCTTCGGGCGTCACCATTGTGGCGGTCGGTGGACTGCTCCTGCCCGCCCTCATCGAGGACCAATATTCGGAACGATTTTCCTTGGGACTGCTGACCAGTTCCGGAAGTCTGGGTCTGCTCTTTCCTCCGAGCCTTCCCCTTATTCTTTATGCCGTGGTATCGGAGACCAGGGTCGACAGTCTGTTTCTTGCCGGCATTATCCCCGGCCTTCTTATCCTCCTTGCGTTTGCGGCTTACAGCATGAAGAAGGGGGACAGGGAACAAAAAAGGCAGGACAAAGTGAAAGGGTCTGAAATTCTTGCCGCCTTGAAAAGGGGGATGTGGGAGTTGCCGATTCCTTTCATTGTGCTGGGCGGCATATATGGCGGGATCTTTGTGGCCAGCGAGGCGGCCGCCGTGACCGCCTTCTATGTATTGATCGTTGAGGTTTTCATCTACCGAGATATTTCTCTCTCCCGTCTGCCCGGGATCATGGTACAAAGCATGACGCTCTTTGGCGGCATTCTCGTCATTCTGGCCGCCTCCATGGCCACCACCAATTTCTTGATCGATCAGGAGGTGCCGACCCGCCTCTTTGCCATGATCCAGCAATATATCATCAGTAAATATACCTTTTTGTTCCTCCTCAACATCTTTCTTCTCATTGTCGGCATGCTCCTTGATATCTTCTCGGCCCTGGTCCTGGTGGTGCCCATCATCCTGCCCATTGCCAGGGGTTATGGTATTGACCCCATTCATCTTGGCATTATCTTTCTTACCAATCTCGAGATCGGCTACTGCACCCCGCCGGTGGGGCTAAATCTCTTTTTGGCAAGCTACCGCTTTGACCGGCCGTTGACGGAATTGTTCCGGGCCGTCCTGCCATTTATCGGAATCACCCTTTTGGCCCTTGCCATTATCACCTATCTTCCCGGCCTCAGCCTTTTCCTTGTCCGTCTATTGGGATAGGTTGCCCTCCCGGCCGGAATACCCCTTCCTGACCCTTGCGAGGGGGAAGGGTAGGGGCGGGTTTGAAACCCGCCCAAATAAGACCGAATTGACCTGATTTATGAAGGGATTACGACGTTG
>CAZDYX010000139.1:0-8548 GCA_964509775.1 uncultured Desulfobulbia bacterium
TGTGCGGAATGACCTGCACCGTGCCGCCCAGATAGTCGCCGCGGCGTTCCTTGTTGATGACGGTGTTGTAGATGCGGCCGGAGGTGTAGTTGTTGCGTTGGCTCATGGGCACGCCGACGTAGCGCTCGTAGTGCCCCAGATCCAGATCCGTCTCGGCCCCGTCATCGGTGACGTAGACCTCGCCGTGCTGGAAGGGGTTCATGGTGCCCGGATCGACGTTGATGTAGGGGTCGAGCTTCTGGATGGAGACTCTTAAGCCCCGAGCCTTGAGCAAGGCCGCGATGGATGCGGCGGCCAGCCCCTTCCCCAGAGAGGACAGTACCCCTCCAGTCACGAAAATGAATTTGGTGTTCATCACTGCCTCGTTCGCCTGAAAGTTCTTCGGCCAATGCCCGCGCAGGGCGGGGGGCACCATGGTTCAAAAACAAATGGGCCACCTGTCGGCAGCCCGGAATGCGACATCCTCAACGAGTCCGCCGGAACAATTGGCAGCGGACCTCCGGGTTGTCAAGCGGCCCTTGGTGTCCTGCAAACACCTTTGCCCGGATAGCAGAAATGCGGCTGAGTGCAAACAGGCAGGGAGGGGCATTTTCAGGCTTGCGCGGCATGTGCTTGGCTTGTAATGGGCGGGGGTATTCGGTCAAACACAGCGGCGGGAGCCGATTTCGGAGGGAAGATGGCCCAGGTCAAGACATTGGTGATCACCGGTTACGGAACGAACTGCGAGCGGGAATGCGCCCATGCGGCGGATCAGGCCGGCTCCGACCAGACCACCATCGCCTATTTTTCCGATCTCACTGCGGACACGGTCCGGCTTGGGGACTATAATTTCCTTATCCTGCCCGGCGGGTTCCTGGATGGCGACGATCTTGGTTCGGCCCAGGCCGCGGCCCTGCGCTGGCGGCACATGCGGACCAGAAGCGGCACGTCGCTCATGGAGGAGCTCAAGACCTTTCTCGACGCCGGCGGGCTGATCCTGGGCATCTGCAACGGATTTCAGCTACTGGTCAAACTGGGCCTCCTGCCCGCCCTGGATGGGGCCTACTTCACCCGCCAGGTGTCACTGAGCCACAACGATTCGGCCAAGTACGAGGACCGCTGGGTGACTTTGAAGATCAACCCGTCCAGCCCGTGCGTCTTCACCCGTGGCCTGGACTATCTCTATATCCCGGTCCGTCACGGCGAGGGCAAGCTCGTGCCCGGCGACGAGACCACGCTTACGCGTTTGCAGGAGCAGAACCTCATCACCCTGCAGTACGTGGACCCCGTCACCCGCGAGGTGACCCAGGAGTACCCGGCCAATCCCAACGGCTCGCCCCTGGGCATCGCCGGCCTGACGGATCCGACGGGTCGGATTCTCGGACTCATGCCGCACCCGGAGGCCTACAATCATCCGACCAACCACCCGCGCTGGACCCGGGGCGAGACGTCCACCCTGGGCACGGCCCTGCTGCGGGGCGGGGTCGAGTTCCTGAAGGGCCAGTAGCCGGCGGATGGCGATATTGGCCCCGCTTTGCCGACGCAAAGATCGTTGACAGCAATCTCATGACTTTCTACTGTGCGCCGTCCTGTCCATCCGGCCCCGACGATCTGCTGATCTGGGAGCCCTTCATGCGCGAAGCCCTGCGGCTTGCGGACGCGGCCGAGGGACACGGCGACGTGCCCGTGGGAGCGGTGCTGGTGGGTGGCGACGGCGAGATTCTGGGTCGGGGCGAGAACAGGACGATCGTTGACGGCGATCCCACGGCCCATGCCGAAATCCTGGCCCTGCGCCAGGCCTGCGCCAGGGTCGGCAACCATCGCCTGATCGATGCGGTGCTGGTGGTCACGCTGGAGCCGTGCATCATGTGCCTGGGCGCGGTCATCCAGGCCAGGCTGGCCGGAGTGGTCTTCGCAGCCGCGGATCCCAAGGCCGGATGTTTGGCCAGCCGCATGGAAGGAACGGCGCTGCCCTGGAGCAACCATCATTTCTGGGCCCTGGGCGGAGTGCTGGAAGCGGAGTGCGGGGCAAAACTGAGCGGTTTTTTCCAGCAGCGCCGCCAGGAAAAGAAAATTTCACGACACCTCGCGGAGAGGTAGCGAAGTCCGGTCGTAACGCGCCCGACTCGAAATCGGGTTACGGACTAATCATCCGTACGTGGGTTCAAATCCCACCCTCTCCGCCATTTTTAAGTCCGAAACAGTCTGTCTAGTCCGGATTTTCGCATAAAATCAGCGAGATAAGGTAATCGCTGATTTTTCAGTTGTCCAGCTTGTCAGATAAAGTGCTCTTGAATCCGTCGATTTTTCCGGATAACTAACCGGACAACTTCTTGAATGAGGAGTTGTCCGTTTTTTTTTGTTGATTTTTTGGAAAAGTTGTCCGGTTCGCTTGTCACTCCATTGGCGAGATCGGTATCCGCAAAGCTGACAGGTTTCTGGGCAAGGTGAAGGTCCTGCGAAGGACACGGTTGGCTTCGTGGGTGACGGTCGAGGAAATCCTCGCTGATGCCTTCTGGGAAAGCTTGAAGCGATCCTGGGCGAGGGTACAGGTAGGGGCGAAGAAAATGGGCGCTGCCTATTTCGACTCCGTGCTCGTGATATGCCAGACATCGCCATGGCCCTTGGCCATTTCCATATGATCAAAGTGGTGTTCGATTCGTAATTTTTGCTGAGGACTAGTCTTTGGTTCGAGCTGCCAGAATGGTTTGCTAATAACTTTTATTATGATCATTGAGAGGAGGGGCTATGGCCGCATTGACCGAAATGGAAATTAAAAATTTAAAACCAAGCGATAAAGTATATACTGTTCAAGATTCCAATGGGCTATATTTGGAGATTCCAGTTAAAGGGAATAAAAGATGGCGAATAAGATATTGGTTTGATGGGACAGAGTATAGATTGAGCCTTGGTATTTATCCAACTGTTTCTTTGAAACAAGCAAGGGGTAAGTGTGCAGAAATTAGGTCAATGCTCGCTAACAACCAAAATCCTTCATTGATACGAAAAAAAGAAAAAATAGAAAGAGCAGAAGAATTAAGGCTTATAAAAGAAAAGAGAGAAATTGAAAAGAAAGTTGAAAAAGAAGAGCAAGCAACATTTGATTTCGTGATGAGTCAATGGTATGAAACACAATTTGAAGCATCCGAAAGTGTTAAGAAGGATACTCTTTACAGGATGGAGAGAGATATTAGTCCAGTTATTGGAAAAATGCCAATTTCTAAAATTCGAGCTACAAATGTAAGAGAGGTAATTGATCGAGTTCGAAACAGAGGAGCGTTAGAGCAAGCTCGTCGGCATTTGCAGAAAATTAATGCAATATTCCAATACGCTAGAATAATGGAGTATGTCGAGTATAACCCATGTCCTGACCTAAAAGGGTATTTGCCATCTGAAAAGAAAAAAAACAAAAAAGGATTTAGATGTATTGTTGAGCGCGACGAAATTCCTGAAGTCATGCAGATGATTGAAAAGTTTAAAGGAACGTATGTCGTGCAATGTGCTTTAAAGCTAACACCATTTTTGTTTTTAAGGCCTGGAGAATTGCGAAAATTAGAGTGGTCTGAATATAAAAAAGAATCAAAATTATTGCGTATAAAAGGTGAAAAAATCAAGAATTTAGGACAGGGGCAAGTTTTTCTTGTTCCACTTTCTGATTACGTCATGTCAATTTTTGATGACATATATATGCATACAGGTAGTGGTAGGTATATATTTCCTAATGCGCGAGACAAATATCGCCCAATGTCAGAAGGTGCTATACTGCAAGCTTTGAATAGATTAGGTGTAGATAGCACCGCGCATGGATTTAGAAAAACAGCGAGTACAATATTAAACGAGATGAATTTGAAAGAAGACGCAATTGAGCGTCAATTAATGCACGTTGAAAAAGATGAAATCAGAGGGATATATAATCATGCACAATATCTTCCTGAGCGAATTGTAATAATGTCTATATGGACTGAGTATTTGCTAGCTAGAAAAAACAATTTAGAATTTTCTTTAAATAAAGCAAGGAGAAAGTACAGAAGGATGTTGCCAGAATCAATTAGAGAGGGTTATTTTTAGCTATATAAATATGATGTGTTGTGCTTTTTATGTGTGATAAGATATGAGAGGGGTCACGTAAATTAGTTGACTCCAGCTCGATAAAGTTGTGAAAATGAGAATATAAATTATATTATTATCAAATTTACAACAAGTCACAATGAATACTGTAAGAAGACAAATTTTGGATATTGCTGCGAAGCAGTCAGTATTTCGTGCCGGAGATATTCCAGGCGTCCGAAAGCCGCAAACTGAACTGTGCCGCATGGTTGTCAACGGTGAGATCGTTCGAGTGGGGCGAGGGCTATACTCTCTCCCCAATGTGGATGTTGGAGAAAACCACTCCCTCGTTGAGGCGGTAAGGGTTTATGGCGGTGGAGTCATATGTCTGATTTCAGCACTTTATTTTCATAAGATCGGAACGCAGCTTCCCTATGAAACATGGGTTATGCGCCATGATCGAAGACCTGTGCGCAATAAAGACGTGCCGGTTCGTATTGTATACTGCGCAAGTAAAGCTTTTTTCTTTGGTATCGAAAAATATACTATAGAAGGGGTCGAAGTGAATATTTATAGTCCAGCAAAAACAATTGCTGATTGCTTTAAATATCGTAATAAAGTTGGTCTCGAAGTGGCAATTGAAGCTATTCGGGAGGGATGGCGGATGAATTTATTTACCATGGATGAAATTTGGGCTGCGGCAAAAATTTGTCGTGTTCAGAAAATAATCCAGCCCTATATGGAAATGCTTGTCTAACAAGGTTAGCGACTAGGATTTTTACATCTAGCTTTTTTTGTATTTGGTATGAGGATTTGAACCTCCGGTCTCTGCGTCCCGAACGCTACTCTCGCCTAGGTAATTATCTGTTTTTGTTAACTTATGTTTCTGTTGAATACCTCAAAAAGGGCTGAAAATGGGGCAAAAGTATTCAAAACTGGTATTCAAATTGAGTTGCCATCGCTGATCTTTACTTCTTGATATTATGCGATAAATTGGTGATCGTCAATTAGACGGGCCCCAACTCAGGACCAGGTCAGTGCTCCGCCGTCAGAGCGAGTGTATGTAACCTGTCCGACGGCGACTCTTGGTCTCCCTCTAGGGCAATCTGATCATCATCAGACTGACGGGAATGGCAGAGTGCTTTTTTAGCTTCGCTCTATGGCCAAGGGTATTCCGGTGTTCCGAATGAAAAATGCCCCCCTAAAGCTGATTAGGGGGGCATGTGATGGCTTCGTTTAGGGGTGTGTCCTGCCCCTAACAAGAACCCTGAGCAAATTGCTTTCGTTTCACAAGTCAAAAGCCAGCAGACGCGACCGGCATGATCCTTTTTCATCACGTCCTGCGCCTTCATTCAAATAGGCGGAGCAATGGTGACCACGGTGCGCATGTCGGTGATCGCTTTGATCCCATGGGGTACGGCAATGTCGCAGACGAGTACATCGCCGGCTTTGGCCGGTAGAGTCCCGTCTTTCGCCAGAAATTCACCTTCGCCTTCCAGGATGAGAATTGAAAGCTGACCCTCAAGGTCATGAGAGTGGATGGGCAATTGCTGTCCCGCCCGGAAGTTGAAGTTCAGGATTTTGAAATAGGGAGATTCGTGGACCAATAGCTTCTTCAGGCCAAGGTCGTTGAATCCGTTGGCTTCGAACAAGTTGATTTTCTTCATGGTGCTACTCCTTGTGGTTATTGCTGATCAAAATCATCATGCACATAGGTAATGCGAAAAATACGATTGTACATTTTTTATTTGCTTTCAGGGCAGTGTCAATCAAAGGCCAGTAAATTTCTGCGAGTTGGTTTTGATCAGTCTGCCTTTATAACTAAAGCACATTTTTCTGCTCATTATTTGAGTTGCTTCAATTGTTCAAAAAAATCAGGGCTCTGGTTGGTGACCAAAGCCCTGATAAAAGATGCCTGTAAATCCGTCGCTAGCCGGCAGTTGCGACGGGCTTGATCCTTCTGTTTTCATCCCAGATTTGCTCGGCCTTGGGCGTGACCTTCAAGTACTTGAGCCACTTGTGGCTCGCCATGTGTTCCGGGTCCATCTGGAGTTCGCGGCTGTGCTCCATGATGGGCGGCACGAGTTCCTTGATGTCCTGGGACAGTGCTTCGGCGGTCGTGAAGGCTGCTGCCTTGATGGCAATGTCCACGGCCTTCTGGCTGTACTGCTGGGACTTGGCCAGGGTGTCCAGGGCCTTGGTCGGATTGTGGAAGCCGACGCTGTTTTCTGCGGACACGAGATCCCAGAAGAATTGACCCTTGCGGCACATCTGGCGGGCATCAATCATGAACTTCTCATAATCGGCAGGCTTTTCACCCGTGAATTCGCTGGCCATGCGGATGGCCTCGTGGGCCTTGACCGAGGTGTCCTGGGCGACCATGAGCTGCTGCCAGACCTTGTCCTGGGTGTAGATGACGCGCTGCTTGAGATAATCCGGGGTCTTGTCCGTGTGGCATTGACGGCAGGCCTTCATGTCCGGGTCCTTCAAAGGTGAGTTCCAGTGATGGTTGGACATCTTCTTCTTCCCGTCGAGGCGGGTGTAGCTCATGTGGCAATCGGCACAGCTCACGCCAGCCGCGCCGTGCACACCGTTGTGCCAGGTCTCGTACTCGGGGTGCTGGGCTTTGAGCATCGGGGTCTGAGACACGGGATGAATCCAATCGACGAAGTTGCCTTCAAAGCCAGGAATCGTCGTGTCGCCATGGGTGGTGTAGTACTCGTAAATCTGCTCGGGGTCCTTGCCCTGCGCCCACGGGAAGACGACCTTCTTGGGAGCGCCGAAGCTCTTGTCCTGGAAGTAGTACTCGACGTGACACTGGCCGCACATGAGCGCACGCTGTTCGTTGCGGGACAGTGTCTTGAAATCCTTGCCTTCGGCTTTCAGATGATCCTGGAGAGGCACCGAATACAGACGAAGTTCCATGTTGGCCGGATCATGACAGTTGGCGCAACCGATGGTGTTTTCGTCCATGTCAACTTCTTCGCGGAACTCGTTGAAGTCTTTGGCCCAGAATTCGTCACCGTACTTGCCGATCCATTCGTTCATCTTGGCGCCCTTGCAGTTCCAGCAAGTGGCGGGAAGGCCGGCTTTTTCGTCGTAGCGGTTCAGGCGGTCGATATTCAGGATGTCCTTCATGGCGTAGGTGTGACCGCGTGCCGCCTTGTATTCATAACTGAAGGCATAACCGAGCCAGAGGTTCTTGAGGTATGGCTGGGCATGCTTGTAGCCCTTGGGCAGGGGGTTGACGTTGTCATGCTTGTCGTAGGCGACGGAGCCGCCGTACTCGGTCATGATCTCGGATTCGTTGTTTCGGAGGAATGTCTCGTAGTGCAGGGGGAATTCGGCCTTGAAGGCGGAATTCTTTATTTCGTCGGATTTGAGTTTGGTTTTGAACTCCGGGGTCTTTGGTTCAGAGAAGTCGGAACAGGCGGTCAGTGCCAAAGCCAGGCCAGCGGCCAGAACGAGGAACGTGTTTTTGGTTTTACGCATCGGCTGCGCTCCTTTTAGCTACGGGGATTTTTGGAGTGTGTGGCACGTGACGGTGGCAGTCCGTACAGAACGTCTTGCTCTGCATGACAACGGTGGACGTGGTCGCACCGTGGCAACGCTGACAATTTTCTTGAGTGACTTCTTTCGTCTCCTCGCCGGGATGGATCAGGTCGGGGATCGATTTGGTCACGGTTGCGAAGATGTCCCTGGTGCCTTCTTTGGCCTTGAAGGGAATCTTGGCGATGAGATTGTGGGGCGCATGGCATTCGTTGCACGCCAGCTCGGCATGGACCGAGCGTTTGTGCGTTAACGCCGCCTCGGACATGGAGTGGCAGCTCCCGCAAAACATGGCCTGATCGGTCGTGTTCATGGCTACTGCCGCGCCAATCGTCAGTAGAACGCCAACGAGGGCTGGGGGGAGTACACGGCTCCATCTCATTTTTGTGGGTGGTTTTTGTTCAAGAATCATCAGTCCCTCCTGTTAAAGAAACATATGTTTTCTTTCACGCCTGTGGCAAAGACGGAAGTAACTTCGAGTTGAGTGAGTATCCAGTTAGGTTGTGCGATTTTCCATAGTTTACATTTTGTTTTGTTTCAACGTGTTATTAAGGGGCGTTTGGCTGAAACGCCATCTAAACATTCGAAATGGAAAGACGCGGCCTTGACAAAGCCTGATAGCGAAACCAATGAAAGTTATCAATTGCTTTCTTTGGAGGCATAATGACCTCGACATCAAAATATCTTTCGGCAGAGGAGAGGCGGGCCATGGCCGTCGAAGCGGTGCTCGAATTAGCCGCCGTTCGAAATCCAGGCGACATCACGACTACGGAAATCGCTGCGCAAATGGGTTTGTCCCAGGGCGGCATTTTCCGGCATTTTTCCAGCAAAGACGAAATCTGGCGCACAGTCATGGAGTGGGTTGCCACAGAATTGCATTCCCGCGTTGCACGTGCGGCGGAATGCGCCAACAGTCCAATCTCCTCCCTTGAGGCAATGTTCATGGCCCACGCCGCCTTCGCGATTGAATATC
>CAZDYX010000140.1:0-8450 GCA_964509775.1 uncultured Desulfobulbia bacterium
GGTTGATGCGGCCGGATTGAAGCGCCGCCAGATAGTGGTGAATCAGCCGAATGCCGTGGGAGTTCACCCCGCGCAACGAGGTAGAAACCAGGCCCTCGGCAACGTACCCGGCCACCTGGGGATCGACATTCTCGGCCAGCAACGCCCCTATAATGATTTTCTTAACCGCCACCCCGCTGATGCTTGACATCAAGACACCTCCAACAAAGAAATTTTATCTAATCATATCCCCGACAATCTTTTGCGTAACACGATCTCTATCGAGCATTCAGCAACCGGGGTCCTAGTCTGGTCAATTCCCTCCGCCGCCCAAGCATCCCGGAAAAAATCCCTTAGGAGTTCCACCCTTTCCACTTCGACAAACCCGGCCATCTCGCGCAACAGATCAAGCACATTGAGCGATTTCTGGGACCAGCTTTTCTCCTTCATAATGGTGAAGGTCCACTTGTGATCTGGATTGAAACGGCTGGGCCAGTTTCCAAGTTCGTACAGATCCTCATCCGGTACGGTGATGATCAGAAACCCGCCGGGTTTGACTATCCTGATCCAGTTGCCGAGCGCCACCCGCACATCGACCATATGTTCGAGGCAATGGCTGGCGTGCAGGAAATCGTAGTGATTATCCGGAACTCCGGCCAGGTACTGGGCATCGCCGTCCTCAAGATCCCAGGTGCGGGCCGAGAGCATCCGGGAGAATATTCCCGCATACTGACCCAGGGGATCGGGTTTACCGCCGACATCAACGCCGTGTCCGACAAAGTAGCGGTTATGAAATGCTGCGACAGACAAACGTCGCTTGGCTGCCTTGCTCTGTTCCCACATGGTATTCTTCCCTTAAGGCCAAGTCCCTTGTTGTGCGTCGCCCTTCCGCGTGCAGCTCACGATAAACCGTCCGTGTCCGGTTATATTCCGCAATGCCCGCGCCAGATACTGCTGCATGGGTCTTGCCAACTCACGGCCGGAGAGTTCGATAATCCTTGACTCGGGCTCCGGGGTCTGGACATAGACTGCCGGCAACCCGCCAAGTCCTGCCGTCAATGACTCCCAGGTCACCGGCGTACTGCCTGCCCAGAGCACTTGCAGGCCGAGAGATGCAACAAACCGGTGATGGGTTTCAAGCACCCACTCCGAACAAACGTCAAAATATGGAACAACAATCCCAAAACTTTGACGATTGGCAGTAACAATAACAAGTTGTCCTTGCTCGTCAAGACCGGCAAGAAGACCCTGGACAACTTCCCGCGGAGCGGCGAGTCCGGGAAGTGCGTCAAGCAGAAGAACGGCATCCCATGGCCGATCTTTAGATAACTCGCCCTTCTCAAGACAGGACTGCCCGTCCCGCATCAGAAGGGATAACCCATCTTTCTGCAAACAGTCAAGCACTTGATGCCAGGCAACCTGCCATTCTTGTTGTTTACTGCCGATGACAAGCACCTGTCCTCTTCCGCCCAAAAACGGGCCAAGGAGAGAGAGTAAAAACTGTTGTTCGGCAGGTGTTGGCGCAATATTCGGCCCGGCAAGCAGATCTTCAATACCACGGCAGGAGGCGGATAAGGAGAAATCAGCCCTGCAGGCGGAGCAGCGGTATCGATCAACGCCCAAGATCCGTCCCCGCCTCGAATGTCGGCCAGGGGTCAGACACAACGGACACGGCTCCGATCCGGTTGTGTGTACCCGGGCCATGGTCTCAGCCAGGGCAGCAACCACCTCTGCCACCTCCAGTCTCTGCCAGCAGGGCGAGAGACGTGCGTGCAGACGGTCGCGCATCTCCTGCTCGACCCTTGTATACACGGCCTCTACATCACTGGTCGGAACCATGGCCTTGAGCTTCGCAATCGCCTCACTCATGATCGTGTCCCTGTCCACCGCCTCATCACAGGCATAGCCGCATTCAAAACGCAAGGCCCGGCCATTGGGTAGTGTGCCGGTAAGAAAGGCCCGCGACTTGGAAACCCCGCACGGCGCCTGACAGACACGGCCCTGATATTCAAGCTGAATACCCCGCACCGTGGGGCTGTATTTGATACGGTACTCCTGATTGATACTATTGAACAGCGCCACGGTCGGCTTCCGCAGGGCGGCTCCAATATGGACGGCCGAGGTGTCAACGCTGACTACGGCATCCATGCCGGCAAGAAGGGCAAAATAGTGGGTGAAGGTGGATGATACCGGGGTCAGATCCGTGACCTTCTCCAACAAGCCATGGCGTTTCAAAAATGGCCTGGGCGACAGTCCTTCCGGATACATTACCACGGGCTGGTATGTGCCGGACAGGGCATTGATGATCGCCGCTATCTTTTCTTCAGGCATTGTTCTGGTGTAGGAACTGACCGGGATTATCGCCACCAGAGACTTTCCTCCTGAACGGGCCAGGGCCAGGGCTGCCTCCACCTCGGCAGGTATCTGGTTGGGCAGGTTCAGAAAAGGCTCCTTATCGGCTGCCGGAACGGTTTCAGGATCAATGCCCAGTTTTTTGAGCACAAAATCAGTCGTGTGCATGGTCTGGAAGCCGGGATCAGCGAGCATACCGGTAAAATCGACCTGGGCATCATAGGTGAGAAACTCGGCAAACGAAAAAGGCATGGCCTTGACCTCGACGCCTGGTGTGCCGGAAAGGACCGCGACTGTGCGTCCCGGCAGAATGGAATAGACCACAAGTAGAGGCCGAACTCCGGTCATGGCGAATAGACGGCGGGAAAGAATATCGAGGGCCGGAGCAAAGAGAATACCGTCACCCAATCCGCCACCACCGCCGTTGACAAGACAGACCTTGAGCATACGGCCCTTCGTAACTGCCCCATGCTTCAAAAACTCCAACAACAAGGCCGGTTGTCCGGGCCAGGATGCGACGGTCTCATCGGGCAGAATTACCGGCAGGTCCATCTTCTTGCGCAGACAATCACGGGTCACGTCATGCAAGGTCTCATCCAGAGTAAAATAGACCCGCTCAGGCGGCACATGGCAGTTTACAGTAAGCCTTGGGTCATGCGCCAAAAAGCGAAGCGTACTGCCGTCGTCGTATCCAATCGTTACTTCCTGCGGGAAACAGACTGCTATCATCGCTTCTCCAGAAGAAACCAGGTGAGATCATCCAAAGGGAAATTAGGGTCGCGACGATAGACAAAACCGTAATCGAGCAAACGCAGATCAGCGTACGTTTCAAGCATCTCGCCTGCAAAGTCGCGTTTGAAAAGCTTCCCGGCATGGCCACGATACGATACCTCGACCGGGCTTGGATTGTAGTATTCGATAAGACAGATATACCGGCGGCTGGCGCGATAAAGATGATCGTAGGCCACCGGCAGTTTATCCGGATTGATGTGGATCAGTACGCCTGAGACAAAGACAAGATCATAAAGCGCTTCCGGAGCACCAGAAAGTATGGACTGGCAGTAAACCCTGGCCCGCCCCCAATCATTAAGCACGGCAACGGCCGTGTCGTTGATCTCGATTGCAGCAAGCTCCATGCGCGGGAACATCTGGTCGAGCACCTTAAGATTGTTGCCGATGTTCGCACCGAATTCAATAGCTGATCCGACACTGTCGGTACGGGCCATGATCTTTGCAAAAAGTGCAAGCCTTGCACCCATCTCCTTGTCGGTGGGATTACGGTTGATGTACTGGTCGCCGAATTCGCCGGCCCAGAAAGTTTCCTGCTCCGTACCGTATGCAGTCATGTCCTTTCCTCTTCCTAACTCATTTTTTTTTGACGCGGTCCTACAGGGCCAGAAACATCCTCTCGGCTGTCTCCCAGTCTTCAAGCGTGTCGATATCCTGCACCAGAAAGCGCGGCAGGATCACCGGCCGGGAATCTTGGCTGTATATTTTCTTTTCGGCAAGAAAACGCGGCACATCAAGCCAGTAGAACTGACCGGCGTCATAGTATGTCACGGGCAGATCGTTTGAACGGGTGAGTTCATGTTCCGGCCAGACCATGGCCAGACGGCCGTCAGCTTCAATCTTCAAGGCACGATGGATCGAGGCCGGATAGGTGGTAACCGTAAACACCGAAGCAGACCCGCTCTGCGTTAGGATTCCATACCCCTCACGCAGGAAACGCTGCTGGACAAAAGGGGCAGTGGCGTAGATACAGCAGGCTCGGGTGGCTGTATATCCGTGATCGGCTAACCATCCCAGGGCGTGCAACAGGACATCGGCGGTCGTTGTGAAGTCATCGGCCAGAACGGCTGGCCGGACAAACGGTGTTTCCGCTCCGTATTCACGCGCCACGGCGGCGATTGCCTCGGAATCGGTGGAAACGATCACCCGCGCGAATAAGCCGGTAGCCACAGCCGCCTCAATGGACCAGGCGATGATGGGCTTGCCTGCAAACAACTTGATGTTCTTGCCGGGAATCCGCTTGCTACCTCCCCGGGCCGGAATAATGGCTACATTCATAAGCTTATCCTTCCGGCCGCGCCCAGGGCTGAAGCAAAACAGGTGCGTTTATCGCACTTCAACGGCCGAGCCCGCGTCGGGTAGTGCTTGTTAACTTCTTCCCTTCAGTTTGTTTTCAATCCATGCGGGATCACGACGCATAGGCAACACTGCGACGACGCAAGCAATATCATCGTAAATTTCATAATAAATAGCATAGGGGAATCGCTTGGCAGCCATTCGATAAAGGCTAAACTTTTTACTGTGCATACCACCATAAATAAAGAGGGATTCGATATCGGCAATTAGGCTATCCCAAAAATAATCACCAACACCCAGTGCCTTGCGGTCGTAAAAACCCCTTCCATAATTGAGGTCATCAACAGCATCAGTTAATAGGATTACATCCTTAATTTTCATGACTTACGACTCGCCTTCATTTTTTCCAGCGAGATGAAATTTGCCTTACCGCTTTCAACTTTTGCTATTCTTTCATCAAGAATATCTCGATGCCATTCTGGTGACTCGATTTCGGTGTCTTCATAAAGAAGCGAATCCCAAAGGGCCTCCATGGCTTGAAGACGTTCAATGGTGCTCATTTTCTTAATATCTATTATATTCATCTACATTTTCTCCTCTGAAGTAATCATGACTATAGGGTTGCATTATCCCACCAACTTCCAGGACAGAGGCGTCCCTTTCCCGATCGCACGAGCTGCGCGCCTGCCGAGAATATCCTCCAGGTATCTTGTATGCAAGCCGTGCCCGGGCCGGATAGAACGAACGTTCTCCGGGTTGAAAGGCTCGCCGGGCGCCATGTCCCGGACCACAAACAAAGACCGACGAAAGACACGGCTCTCGCACTCTTTTTCGGTGATGCTATAACACACGCAACCGAGGGCCTTTTCTGTTTCGCGGATGGCGGCAACCATCCGCCGGAATTCATCGGGCTCCAACGAAAAAGCGCTATCCGGTCCTCCGGCTGAGCGGGAAAGAGTGAAATGCTTCTCGACCACACAGGCCCCCAGGGCCACCGCCGCCACCGGCACGGCGATGCCTTTGGTATGGTCGGAAAGGCCCGTTACCACACCAAAGGCTTCAGCCAAATGCGGGATGGTCTTGAGATTGATATCCTCGGGCCGCGCCGGATAGGCGCTGGTGCATTTGAGTAGCGCGATCCCTCCGGCGTCCGCCTCCCGCAGGGTACGCACCGCCTCGTCAATTTCAGCCAGCGACGCCATACCGGTGGACATGATCACCGGCTTACCGGTGGCCCCTATCTTTTTAAGGAGCGGCAGGTCAACCAGTTCGAAAGACGCAACCTTATGGGCCGGCACCTGGATTGATTCGAGAAAATCCACCGCCGTGGAGTCAAAGGGGGTGGAAAAACAGGCAAGCCCCATTTGCTTCGCCGCCTCCAGCAGACGCGGCTGCCATTCCCAGGGAGTGTAAGCCTCCTGGTACAGGTCGTAGAGATTGCGACCCTGCCAGGCCGTGCCCTTGATTTGGAACCACTCCTGATCGCTGTTGATGGTCAGGGTATCGGCGGTATAGGTCTGAAGCTTGATGGCGTCGGCACCCGCCTCCTTGGCGGCCTCCAAGATCCGCACCGCCTGATCAAAGTCCTGATTATGGTTGGCCGACATCTCGGCGATAATGTAGACGGGATGGCCTGGCCCTATCGCGCGGCCGTTGATCTTTATGGCCGGTGGCACGTTTTTCATTAATGTTTACCTTCCACAACCCGCAGCCCCAGGGCGGTCAGTTTATATTTCTGGTGAGGACTTTGGGGGGCATCAGGAATCGTTGGCTCAACCAGACCGGCATTAATGGCCGGAATAAGAAAGGCCTCTCGGAAATATTTTTTGTCTTTTATCCCCAAGTTCTGCTGAAGAGCTTCCCGACTGCTAGCATCAATACAGATTTTCAGCAGCCTTTGGACTTGGGGGGTAGCTTGGGGGGTAGCTTGGGGGGTAGCTTGGGGGGTAACCCCGAACACCGTCACCCGGAAGCCATGCTGGAAATCTTCAAAGCGTGGTATCGGCAGACCGTACGCGGCAAATGCATCGATGATCCTCTTAATACCGGAGCCATATTTCTCAATTTTTCCGGCCTCCTTGAAAATGGCAGCAATTTGCTTGTTGCGAATGATGGAGGAATAATTGCCCCGGATAAGCTGTTCGGTATTCAGACCGGCCAGGAGT
This sequence comes from uncultured Desulfobulbia bacterium, assembly GCA_964509775.1. Classification (GTDB taxonomy): domain Bacteria; phylum Desulfobacterota; class Desulfobulbia; order Desulfobulbales; family CAZDYX01; genus CAZDYX01. The sequence goes on from CAZDYX010000140.1 coordinate 6,582, forward strand.
TTGCCGGGATTGAAGAATTCGATTCGATCATCGAAAAATTTAATGATGGAGTCGCTGGCGCTCATGTAGTCCCGGTGGACGATCATGTTGACCACGATTTCGCGCAGGGCTTCCAAGGGGTAATCCCATCTCTCCTCGCGTTGTGATTGGCCGGTGATAATGTAGGCCCGGTTCATGTGCTTACGGAGGAAGTCCAGCACCAGTTCGACCTCGCTGAACAGGTCAGCGCGGATGGTCAGGCCGTCCTTGATGATCGTTTCACTGGCAAAACGGCCGATTTCAATGGTGCCGGCAAAGCAGTCTTCGGCTGTAAAAAGCAAAAAACAGCCGTTGGAAATCTTTTCGCCGGTGACCAAATCGAATTTTTTCAAGACGGTCATCGGTGCGTCGTCAATGGGATAAGGTCGGACCTTGTTGGCCTGCTCGATGAATTGATTCACCTTGTTCAGGGAGATATCTTCCAGGCCATGGCGGGTATCCTCGTAATGATCCCAGCTCGTGTTGAAGGTTTGCAGGTGAAGGTCGGATATTTCGGTAAGGCTGAGCTGGTGATTGGAATTATGAATCCGCTTGAAGTATTTTCCTTTGCAGCTCACCGGCTTGATCGGGTATTCGGCGATGGTGATCATGGCGAGGTTTTTGCCGTCGATGACCACTGATTCGATATCAGGGATGATGGTCGGTGCGGTAGACGATTTGACTTGATTAACCCATTGCTGGGCGGTTTCCGGGCCGAATGAGATACCGGTTATTTTCCCGCGATCATTCACGCCCACCACTACCGTTCCCCCCTTGGAATTGGCAAAGGCTGCAAGCGTTTCTATGGCCTGCCGGTCAAAGGTACTCTTGAACTCCAGCACCGAAGATTCTCCGGCGGCGATAAGCCCGTCGATCATATTTGGGGGCGTGCCTTTCATCGTCTCAAGTTATGGTTGGTGCTCATTGACAATAACCTTGCCCCTTGCGTGCGAACGGAAGTCATACCCATGGGGGTATATGCCTCAGCGTAGAGTTCGTACAGCGTGCGCCCCTCCCAGATTGTTCCCTTAATGCGGAAATACTCGTTGTCGCAGTCGATGGTAATGGTATCCGGGGTATAGGTCTGCAGCTTGATGGCGTCGGCCCCTGCCTCCTTGGCCGCCTCGATGATCCGCGCCGCCTGTTCGAAGCTTTGGTTGTGGTTGGCAGACATCTCAGCAATAACATAGACGGGATGTCCCGGCCCAATGACCCGGCCGTTAATAGCGAAATTTCCGTTCATAGCTTATCTCTCTTGAGATACTCCATCAAGACTGCGGCCACCCCGCCTTTTTCAAGTTCCCGAACCTTCCCGAATCCGGCCTTGGCAAAGGCACTTAGGGATACGCTATTGCCCTTTTTGATTAGGGCCTGGATAGCGGTGATATCCTCTCCTGCCAACACTCGGCTGCAGGCCTGCCGGATCAACCGGCTTCCCAGCCCGAGACCACGGAACTCCCGATCCAGACTCACCGAGATGAGCGCAGTTCCATTGCTCTTCTCGAATCTGACCTGACCGATCCTTTGCCCGAGGAAATCTACGGCAATGAGAATTTGACAGTCAGGGTCCCCCAGCCTGGCCTGAAACCAGTCACAATGTTCCTCCCAGTCGATAGTCTGTTGGCTGAAGGAAACCATGCGCGTTAGCGGATCATTGGCCCACATAAAAAACGCCTCACAATCGTCAGGCTGCGCCGGCCGCAACTGAAAATCCATCATTGCCGCGACAACACGACCGGCGCCCTTGCCATCAACAAGACCGCGGCAGTTGTCCGCAAGCCTTTGCCGCACTCTCCGGTCTTTCATCAACGCCACCAAGGTTTGCGCCAGTGTCTCCTCCTGCAAATCATG
>CAZDYX010000141.1:0-8413 GCA_964509775.1 uncultured Desulfobulbia bacterium
GACATTCGACATTCAAGAAAATTGCTGGCTTGTCACTTTTTTGTATTGCACCCGGAAACAGCAAATCCATGAATGCCCCACGAGCGTTTCTTGTAATCTTGATGATCCTCACGATCTTGTCCGCCTGCGGCAAAAAAACACTGCCGGTGGCCCCGCAGACCCTCGTCCCCCAGCCGATAACCGATCTTTCCGTCCATCTTGATGAAAAGGGCGTTACCCTGTACTGGTCCATACCACGGTATCACGAAAACGATACCCCCCTTTCCGACATTGACGGGTTTGACATCGTAAGGGCCGTGGTCCCGGAAGAAGACGCCTGCGATGACTGTCCCCTCTTGTTTGGCATGCCGGTCCGGGAGGAGGCGGTTATTCCTTCAACGCCTACGGAGTCATATATCCAGCACTATTCAGAGGCCCTGTTGCGGCCCCATCATCGTTATTATTACCAGGTACGGACCGTAAAGAAGGGGTGGGGAGTGGTAAGTGGTCCCTCAAACACGGTCGCCTTTTCCTGGGATACTCCGTTGGCCGCCCCCGGGTTCCTTAAGGCCCTTCCCGGAGACCGGGCCATAACCCTGCAATGGTCCGCGCCCGATCATCTCCTGGACGGCTCTTCGGTTTCCGGCCCCTTTACCTATCAGGTCTTTCGGGGCACGGATGGCTCCCGGATAAACCGTCTGGTGTCTTCAATCGGCCAAACCTCTTATCAGGACACCGAGGTGCAAAACGGAAGGCGATATTTTTACCAGGTACGGGCCATCCGCACCTGGCGGAACACGGAACTTCCCGGGGCAGCAAGTACCATGGCAGAGGGGATACCTATTGACCTGACCCCGCCCGCACCGCCCAGAAACCTTGAGGCGGTCAAAACCTCTGCTGGCATCAAGCTCGTGTGGGAAAAGGGGACGGAAAAGGATTTACAGGGTTATCGGGTCTATCGTCGGGTAGAGAGTAGCGAGGATTCAATCTTCATCGCCGAGGTCCCGGCACCGACGAGCCAGTTCGTCGATTCCGGTCCCTTGCTTGGGCAGGGAAACCTCTATTATTCGGTGACCGCCATCGACACCGCCACCCCGGCCAATGAATCTTCCCGCTCCATCGAGGCAGTGGTCGAGCTGGTAAAATAGAGTTTTTTATAAGAAAACGATTAGCCACAAAAGGACAACCGATGCACCATTTCAGCTACAAAAACGACGAACTCTTTTGTGAGTCAATACCGGTTCGAGTGATCGCCGAGGCCGTCGGCACCCCCTTCTATCTTTATAGCCATGCCACCCTGACCTCCAATTTTATCGCCATGGACAGCGCCTTCGGCGAGATCCCGCATCGAACCTGCTTTGCGATGAAGTCCTGTTCCAATGTGGCCATTTTGCGCATTTTTGCCCGGCTCGGCGGCGGGGTGGACATTGTATCGGGTGGCGAGCTTTTTCGCGCGCTTAAGGCAGGTGTTGATCCTAAACGTATTGTCTATTCCGGTGTAGGCAAGACCGATGCGGAAATGCGTTATGCCTTAAAATCAGGCATCCTGCTTTTTAACGTGGAATCAGTCGAGGAGCTCGAACGGCTGAACAAGGTTGCCGCCGAGGCGGGACTTAAGGCCCCGGTCTCCTTTCGGGTAAACCCTGATATCGATCCCAAGACCCATCCCTATATCTCCACCGGGCTTGCCATTAACAAATTCGGCATTGACATTGAGGAGGCCTTCGAGGTTTACTGCATGGCTGCTACCATGCCCTATGTTGAAGTCTTGGGGATAAGTTGCCATATCGGCTCCCAGATCACCGAGCTTTCCCCCTTTGTGGAATCCCTCCGGAGGCTCAAGGCCTTTGTAAAAAGATTGGCAGCAACGCAGATCTTGATTTCTTACCTTGATATCGGGGGTGGGCTGGGGATCAAATATGACGCCGAGGAGCCTCCCCTGCCCTGGCAATATGCCGCGGCCATCAAAAACGAGTGGCAGGATCTCGGGTGTTCCTTGCTCATCGAACCCGGCCGGGTTATAGTGGGCAACGCGGCAATTCTTGTAACCCGGGTGCTCTATACCAAGGAGACGCGGGCAAAAAACTTTGTGGTCGTGGATGCCGGCATGAACGACCTTGCCCGGCCGAGCCTGTACAATGCCTTTCATGCCGTACAGCCGGTGGTAAGGCGTGATGACCGGACCCAGGTGGCCGATCTCGTAGGGCCGATCTGTGAAACCGGTGATTTTCTGGCCCGAGGCCGAGAGATGCCGGTGTTTGCGAGCGGCGATCTTGTGGCCGTGATGAGTGCGGGCGCCTATGGTTTTTCCATGTCCTCCAACTATAATTCCCGTCCCCGGGTGGCGGAGGTGCTGGTGAAGGACGAAAACTTTCATGTCATCCGCAAGCGCGAGACCTATCAAACCCTTGTTCAGGGGGAGATCATCCCTGATTTTCTGGCCGAGGATATCCCATGAGGTTTCCTATCCCCTTTACCAAGATGAGCGGCAGCGGCAATGATTTTATCATCATTGATCACCGAAAACCGTTTTTGACCGATCCTGTGGCCTTTGCGAAGGCAATATGCCGTAGGAAATTTTCCGTGGGTGCCGATGGTCTTATTCTTATTGAACCCTCGGACCAGGTCGATTTTTCCTGGCGGTTCTATAATGCCGACGGAAGTTCGGCCGCGATGTGCGGGAACGGTGCCCGGTGCGCGGCAAGATTTGCCCATGAAAAGGGGATTGCGAAAAATTCCATGCGTTTTACCACCGGGGCCGGCGATATTGAGGCCTGGATAACCGGGCCGGGGGTAAAAATCCGACTCACCACCCCCAGCGATATCGTCCTGGACCGTTTCGTGATAGTGGATGGGCAGAAATTGGCTATTCACAGCATCAATACCGGGGTACCGCATGCGGTATGCTTCATCGATGATCTTGCCGCCTGCCCGGTGAAGAGCTGGGGCCGGATGATCCGCAATCATCCGCTTTTTCAGCCGACAGGTACCAATATGAATTTTGTCAAGGTGCTTGATCGCAATGTCATGCAGGTGCGAACCTATGAGCGGGGGGTGGAGGATGAAACCCAGGCCTGCGGCACCGGCGCCGTGGCCTCGGCCCTTATCGCCGCCTTTTTGGGAAAGATCGAAAGTCCGGCGACCATGATCACGAGCGGCAATGAACGGTTAATTATCCATTTTGCCGGGGTGGGGTTTTCCGTCGTCTTTCTGGAAGGGGCGGCCGCATTGATCTATGAGGGTCAGTTGAACCGGGAGGCACTGGAGTAGCCTTTTATGAAAAGTGCTAATCAAGACATAATATTTGTTGCTGATATTTAATAACACCAAGGAGTATCAATATGATTGATGGTTTATGGACTGTTGAGTTTATCTCAGCGATAAATAGATATGGAAGAGGCGTTCTGGTATTAAACAATGGTCGCCTGTTAGGGGGTGACGATGGTTATTATTACTCGAGAAAATATGATATTACAGACAATAATATTGTATGCGATGTAGATGTAATTAAGTATGATGCAAACAGTATATCAATTTTTGGAAATGTTGATCAATTTAAATTAACAATTTCAGGTAAAATAGACGATTTTCAGTTATCTGCTATTGGTAGTGTTGCTAATAATCATCAGTCTCACGTTAGAATTGTTGGAAATAAAAAAGAAAATTTATAATTATGGAAATAAACACTAAATCGATCATGCGTTAAGTGGACTCTTTTATGTAGCCGACACTCATTTTTCCTGGTTAAGACAAGAACAGTCGAAGTATTTCTTTGAGAAGGTCAACAAATAATAGCATCACCATGAATTAATAATTGTATAAGGAGGAAACATCATGACAGTTTTTCGTGGGGCCTTTGTGGCGATTGTCACCCCTTTTCGCGACAACGAGGTTGATGAACAAGGACTAAGGGATTTAATCGAATTTCAGATTGCAAACGGTACCCATGGCATCGTTCCCTGCGGCACCACCGGTGAGTCGGCCACGCTCAGCCATGAGGAGCATCACCTGGTGGTGGAGCTTACCATCAAGACCGTGGCCGGCCGGGTGCCTGTCCTGGCCGGAACCGGTTCGAACAGTACCGCAGAGTCCATCGAGCTCACCCGGCATGCCAAAAAGGCCGGCGCTTCCGGCGCGCTCATGATCACGCCCTATTACAACAAGCCCACCCAGGAGGGGCTCTATCAGCACTTCAAGACCGTGGCCGAGGCCGTGGATATCCCCATTATCCTCTATAACGTTCCAAGTCGCACCAGCGTTAACATGCTGCCCGAGACGGTTGCCCGGTGTGCCGCGGTCTCTAATATCGTCGGCGTCAAGGAGGCTACCGGGAATCTCGAACAGGTGAGTGAGGTGATCCGCCAGTGCCCGGCTGACTTTGCCGTGCTCTCCGGCGATGATCCCACGAGTATGGCCACGGTGGCCATCGGCGGAACCGGCGTGATCTCGGTCACCTCCAATGTGGCACCCAAGGAAATGGCGGCCATGATGGACGCGGCCCTTGCCAACGATTTCAAAACCGCACGCACTATTCATTATCAGCTTACCCCCCTTATGAAGGCGATGTTTCTTGAAACCAACCCGGTGCCGGCCAAAACCACCCTGGCCCTTATGGGCCGGATCTCCTCGGGAATGCCGCGCCTGCCCTTGGTGCCCATGACGCCGGCCAATTTGAGCAAACTAAAAGGCGTGCTTGCGACTTATGGCATGATTAAGGAGGCATAAGATGACAAAGGTCATTATCGCCGGCGCAGCCGGTAAGATGGGCAGCCGTAATGCCTTTATGGTGCATGAATCCCCAAATCTGACCCTGGCCGCCGCCTTTGAAAGGGGGGACCATCCGAGCGTGGGCATGGATGCGGGTGAGGTGGCGGGTTTGGGCCGGATCGGCGTCCCGATCGCCGCAGACCTGGCCTCGGTCATCGAGCAGGGGGAGGTCATCATCGATTTCACCTTTCATGAGGCGACCATGAACCATGCCCGGCTCGCAGCCCGACACGGGAAGGCCATGGTCATCGGCACCACGGGGCTAAGCCCGGAAAATTTTAAGGAACTAGCCGAGCTGACCCAAAAATTCCCTTGCGTGCAATCCCCTAATATGGCGGTGGGGGTCAACGTCCTTTTTAAGATGGCCGCCAGGATGGCCGCTACCCTGGGGGATGGTTATGATGTCGAGATTATTGAGGCCCATCATCGGCTCAAAAAGGATGCCCCCAGCGGTACCGCCTTGAAACTGGGAGAGATGATGGCCCAGGCCCTGCATCGTAACCTTAGCGAGGTGGGGGTTTTTTCCCGGCACGGGTTGATAGGTGCCCGCACCGACAAGGAGATCGGCATCCAGACGATCCGGGCCGGTGATATCGTAGGGGAGCATACTGTCCTTTTTGCCGGTGCGGGCGAACGGCTGGAGATCACTCACCGAGCGCACAGCAGGGACAATTTTGCCAAAGGAGCGGTCCTGGCCGCGGCCTGGGTGGCCAAGGCGCCGAACGGACTTTACTCCATGTTCGATGTCCTGGGCTTGGCCTAACTTTATATGGACCAGTCAAATCGTAGGTCGGGTTAGGCGTTTTTTGCCGTAACCCGACGATCAGGCTGGCTTGATGTCGGGTTACGCTACGCTAACCCGACCTACGAGTGGGCCAAACGATGATCAAGGCCAAAAAATCGAACCCTATTTAAAATAGGATAATTGCATATGATCCAAATCAAACAGGCTAAACGCCTCAAACAACTGCCACCCTACCTGTTTGCGGAATTGGACCGGAAAAAGGCGGAAGTAAAGGCCCGCGGGGTGGACATTATTGATCTCGGCGTTGGTGATCCTGATTTGCCCACTCCCGGCCATATTATCAAAAAACTCCAGGAGGCGGCCGAAAACCCGAGCTATCACCGTTATCCGAGTTATTCCGGCATGAACTCCTTCCGAGAGGCGGTGAGTCGCTGGTATAAAAGGCGTTTTGCCATTGACCTTGATCCCCTGCAGGAGACCGTTTCCCTTATCGGCTCCAAGGAGGGATTGGCCCACATTCCCCTTGCATTTGTTGATCCCGGTGACGTGGTTCTGGTGCCGAGCCCGGCATATCCGGTCTATAAGATTGCCACCCTGTTTGCCGGCGGGGTTCCTTATGAAATGCCGCTGCTTAAAAAAAATGCCTTTTTGCCGGATCTTTCCGCTATCCCGGCCGAGCTGCTGGCCCGAGCCAAGATGATTTTTTTAAATTATCCCAATAACCCGACCGGTGCCGTGGCCTCGCAAGAATTTTTTGCCCGGGTGGTGGAGTTTGCCATTCTTAACGGTATTATGGTCTGTCATGATTTTGCCTATTCGGATCTGGCCTTTGACGGCTATGAGGCCCCGAGCTTTCTTTCCACTCCCGACGCCAAGGAAGTAGGAGTGGAGTTTCATTCCCTGTCCAAGACCTACAACATGACCGGCTGGCGGATCGGCTTTGCCGTGGGCAATGCCGCCATTATCCAAGGGCTTGGCCGGATCAAGAGCAATATCGACTCTGGTATCTTTGAGGCCATCCAGGTGGCCGGCATCACGGCCCTGGAGGAAGATCAGGCCTGTGTAGCCGAGATGCGCAAGATCTATACCGAACGTCGGGATGTCCTCATAAATGGGCTTCGGAAACTCGGTTTGGTCACAGAGCAACTCAAGGCCACCTTTTACGTTTGGGTTGAGGTGCCAAAGGGATATACATCGGCCTCTTTCTCTAGTCATCTTCTGGAAGGGGCCGGCATCGTGACCACGCCGGGGAACGGTTTCGGCGACCCCGGAGAGGGCTATATAAGAATGGCCCTCACGGTGAGTAAGGAGCGGATTAGCGAGGCCCTGGGACGGATAGCCAAGCTGGGATTTTGATGACCAAGGTCTTTATCGGACTGGGCTCCAATTTGGGTGATGGCCGCAAGAATCTGATCGCGGGCTGGAAAAGACTGGTACAGACAGAAGGGATCGTATTGGGTGCCCTGTCTTGTCCCTATCACACCGAGCCGCAGGATATTGCGACGGATAAATGGTTTACCAACGCGGTGGGCAGCCTCAGCACAATGTTTGATCCCGAGGCCCTCCTGGCGGTGCTGCTCGGCATTGAAAGGGAATATGGCCGGGATCGGCAACAGGGCCGGGATCGAACCCTTGACCTCGATCTCCTCTATTATGATAATGTGATTATGCAGACCAGTTCGCTCATCGTTCCGCATCCCTACTTACCCCTGCGGCGCTTTGTGCTTGAGCCGCTCCATGAGATCGCCCCTTTTTTCAAACATCCGGTCTCGGGCGAGACCACGGCCCGGATGCTCGCCAAATTAAAAGGACAAAAGGGACAAAATATGCCGAGCGTGGTCAGGCTGGGCTGGGAGGAAAGGGAGGGCAAAAGATGACCAGAATTATCCTTTTGGCCATCCTGGCCTATGTCTTGTATCGTCTCTTGTTTAGGGGCAAAAGATCCATTCCCCATGGACGGCCCGCTCCAACACATTTCCCCAAAAAAGAGGAGGTACTGGTGGAAGACCCGGTCTGCCATACCTATATCCCCCAGAGTCAGGCCCTTGTCCATCGGGAGGGAAATACGATACGATATTTTTGCAGTGAGACGTGTCAGAAAAAATTTTTGAGCGAACCCCAAGGAGGGAGAACGTGAAATTCTTTATAGATACCGCCAATATTGAGGAAATAAAACAGGCCGTGGCCCTGGGCGTCATAGACGGCGTGACCACCAATCCTAGTCTTATTGCCAAGGAAAACCGGCCGTTTGAAAAGATTCTTATCGAGATATGTGATGCGGTGGAGGGACCGGTCAACGCCGAGGTCATAAGTGTCGAGGCCCAGGGCATGGTGGCCGAAGGCCGCAGGCTCGCCGGCCTTGACAGAAAGATAGTGGTGAAGATCCCCATGACCGTTGAGGGGCTAAGGGCCGTAAAGATCCTTGCCGCCGAAGGGATCAAGACCAATGTAACCCTGGTCTTTTCTTCCTCCCAGGCACTGCTTGCAGCCAAGGCCGGGGCCTCCTATGTCAGCCCTTTTGTGGGTAGATTTGACGATATTTCCGAGCCGGGCATGAACCTGGTTGAGGATATCATGACTATATACGATAATTACGGATTTTCCACCGAGGTCATAGTGGCCAGTATCCGTCACCCCATGCATGTGGTGGAGGCGGCCCTAATCGGAGCCCATATCGCCACCATTCCCTTCAAGGTTATTTCGCAGCTTGCCAACCACCCCTTGACAGATATCGGCCTGGAAAAATTTTTAACGGACTGGCAAAAAACAACAGCCTGAGTATACTGGAGTTATAAGGGATGATTAAAGGAGACGGGCTCTTCACCGAGAACACGAAGACCACCGGGTTTGGGATAGTTAACAGTGAACGTAACTACTCAGGTTGTTTAGTCTGTAGTCTGTTAGGGGCAGAGCAACGAACGT
>CAZDYX010000142.1:0-8385 GCA_964509775.1 uncultured Desulfobulbia bacterium
GCACATCAAGCCATCGCTATCGCGCCTTCGCAACTAAAAATGGCCAAAGTCGAGGTATAAGTACGTGCGTAAACAAATACACACATTTCTCGTTGAGTTCAAAAAAGCCGTTACACGGGGTTCAGGCGTTATGCTCGTACCGAGGCATGACACAAGAGTTACACTCAGTCATCTTGGAATCACCAAGAGAAATTTAGAAGAAATATTATTAACCCTCTCAGTAGATAACTACTCCAGCGGTCCAGAGGCCGACAGAGACAAAGGTGGCGATATTTGGTGTTCGGCAAACAAATCCGCAGCTATGAAATTTATATCAAATTGAAAGTGGTAGAAGTGTCAGGAACAAAAATAGCAAAATGTATTTCTTTCCATATTGCAAAATACCCCATGGAGTATCCCTATAAAACTTCAGAATAGGATACTTACGAGGAGGTGCAACATGACCAATATCTGTCCAAACTGTGAAAAAGAAACCAAGATTAAAACTGTAACACGGGTTGAAGGCATTGATGTCCGTGGTGAGACTATTGAGGTTGAGGCCCAATGCTATCAATGCACGGAATGCGGTGTGGAATTTGAAAGCACCCAAGGCCCTGATGCGTTGGTAGAGGCGTATCGCGAGTACCGTCGTCGCCATGAAATGCTGCAACCGGAAGATATTCTTGAATGGCGTAAAACTTACGGTATTACCCAGAAAGAATTGAGCGCTTTATTGGGTTGGGGTGGTGCCACGTTAAGCCGGTATGAAAACGGGGCTCTGCAAGATGAGACCCATGAAAAAATGCTCCGTATGGCCATGGAACCTCATAACCTTCTCAATTTAATTAAGGAAACTCCCCTTGCTTTTATCCCGGAAAAACGAGATCGGCTGATACAGCAATTAGAGGCGGCCGAGTCCGAGGCAGTTTCCATTAACAGAATTTTTGAATTCCGATTGGGAAATTATCAACCGGATGAATTTAGCGGATATCTGAAATTGAACTTGGCAAAACTGCAAAATGCTATTTTGTTTTTATGCAAAGGGGGCCAACTCAAGACCAAACTCAACAAACTCCTCTTTTATGCGGACTTCAAGCATTTTAAGGAAAACGCGGTTTCCATAACCGGCGCAAGATATGTCCACCTACCACATGGCCCAGTACCAAACAATTACGAATTCTTTTTTGCCGCCATGATCCATTCAAGACAGATTGAGGTTGATGAGGTTCAAATCTATCAATATTTCGGAGAGAATTTCGTTTCCACAATCGAACCGGATCTTTCAATTTTTGAACCTTCTGAACTGAAAGTCCTTGCCGAAGTAAAGGAGCTTTTCAAAGATTATACAGCCACCCAAATAAGAGATTTTTCCCACCAAGAACGGGGATATCAAGAAACACCTGATCACGGCCTCATCTCCTATTCATTTGCAGAAAATTTGCAAATATAAATACCGACTTTGGACGCCTCGCAAACTTGTTTGACTAAATGGTCGTGTATTTTATCTATGGTACCGGTTTTCTTCCATATCCTGACATAATAGTAGACTGTTTGCCATGGAGGATAATCGTGTGGCAGCAGGCCCCAAAACCAGACGAATTGCGAAAGTCGGGTTATGGGTGGGGGGATGAATGCAGGATCGCCTCGGTGATGCGGACCGCCTGGAGGGTTTTTTCCACGTCGTGGACGCGGAGGATGTTTACCCCCTGGGCAACGCACAGGGCCGAGATGACAGCGGTGGAAAGATCGCGGGAGTTGACCGGCAGATCCAGGACGGAACCGATAAAGGCCTTCCGGGAATGACCGACCAGAACCGGGCAGCCGATGGCCGTAAATCGGGCGATGTGTTTTATAATGAGAAGGTTATGGCTAACGGTTTTTCCAAACCCCAGCCCCGGGTCGATGATAATACGTTCCCTGGAAAGGCCGTGGTCTTCGGCCCACTGGACCCGTTCTTTAAGAAACGTACTGATTTCTCCCAGGACATCATCATAATGGGGGGCCTGCTGCATGGTCTTCGGGGTGCCCTGCATGTGCATGATGACAACCGGCGCGCCGAAGTCCTTGAGCACGGAGATCATCTCTGGGTCGGCTCGCATCGCACTGATATCATTTATTATATCAGCCCCGGCCTCAAGGGCCTTACGGGCGACGACGGCCTTGGTGGTATCAACGGAAATGGGGATGGCAGAAAACCCGCGGATGGCGCTGATGGCAGGAATGACCCGGCCAAGTTCATCTTCTGCAAAAACAGGTTCGGAAAAAGGCCGGGAGGACTCCCCGCCGATATCGATGATGTCGGCCCCGGCCTCGATCATGGCCCGGCTCTGTCGGGTGAACCCCTCTTCCGAGCTGAATTGACCACCGTCTGAAAAAGAGTCCGGGGTGACGTTCAAGATCCCCATCACCAGGGTGTGTTTGGCAGGCTCCGGGGTTCCGGTATTGCAATTGCTCAGGTTGGTTAGGCAGTCTGTTAGCCGTTGTGCATTGACCGCAGGAGAGCGCCCATTGAAGCGCTTTGAGTGTCGCATGGTCAGCATGATCTTTCCCTACAGTCTAAAAGACTACCGCCTATCTACCTGAGTAGTTTCCCGGTCTTAAGGGATGGGTAGGACACCATTTTCAGGCCGCAGCGGTCTTTATGATCTCGTCGATGTCATCGGCGGTTAGGGTCTCTTTTTCCAGCAGGGCCTTGGCCAGGTAGTGTAGCAACTGGATGTTTTCCGAAAGCAGGGTCTTTGACCGTTCATAGGTGGTCATGATGACCTTTTTTATCTCCTGGTCGATCCGCACTGCCGTCGCCTCGCTGTAGTCCTTGTGCCGGGTAATCTCTTTGCCCAGGAATATCATCTCTTCCCGTTTGCCGAAGGTGAGCGGCCCCAGTTCCTCGCTCATGCCCCATTCGCAGATCATCTTGCGCGTAATCTCGGTCACCCGCTCGATGTCGTTGCCAGCACCGGTGGTTATCTCGTTAAAGACGAGTTCCTCTGCCACCCGTCCGCCCAAGAGGATGGAAAGATTGTTCATCAGATATGGTTTGGGATAGGTGTGCCGTTCATCCACCGGCAGTTGCTGGGTAAGACCAAGTGCCCTGCCCCTAGGAATAATGGTGACCTTGTGGATGGGATCAGTCCCGGGCAGGAGCTTTGCGACCAGGGTATGGCCGGCCTCATGATAGGCGGTAATTTCCTTTTCTTTATCGGTGATGATCATGCTGCGGCGTTCGGCCCCCATCATCACCTTATCCTTGGCCTTTTCAATGTTTTCCATGGTGATCTTTTCCAGCCCCAGTCGGGCGGCAATGAGGGCTGCTTCATTCACCATGTTTTCAAGATCCGCACCGGTAAAACCAGGAGTGCCGCGGGCAATGATCTTCCAGTCCACGTCCTCGGCGAGGGGCGATTTTTTGGCATGCACATTCAAGATAGCCTCTCTCCCCTTGACGTCCGGGATTGGAACTATCACCTGGCGGTCAAAACGGCCGGGCCGCATCAATGCCGGGTCGAGGACATCCGGCCGGTTGGTGGCCGAAACAATGATGACCCCTTCATTGGACTCGAAACCGTCCATTTCGACCAAGAGCTGGTTCAATGTCTGTTCCCGTTCATCATGGCCCCCACCGATTCCTGCGCCCCGGTGTCTTCCCACGGCGTCGATCTCGTCGATAAAAATGATGCAGGGGGCGTTTTTCTTGCCCTGGACAAAAAGGTCCCTGACCCGGGAGGCACCGACACCGACAAACATCTCCACAAAGTCCGAACCGCTGATACTGAAAAAAGCCACATCAGCCTCGCCGGCAATGGCCCGGGCAAGCAGGGTTTTACCGGTTCCCGGAGCCCCGGCAAGCAGTACCCCTTTGGGAATGCGTCCCCCCAGCTTGGTAAATTTTTTGGGGTCTTTTAAGAAATCGATAATCTCGGACAGCTCTTCCTTGGCCTCATCAATACCGGCCACATCCTTGAAGGTCACCTTGTTCGATTTGTCGCTCATCAACTTGGCCCTGCTCTTGCCGAATGAGAGGGCCTTGCCGCCTCCCATCTGCATCTGGCGCATAAAAAATACCCAGACCCCGATAAGGAGCAGCATGGGAAACCACGAGACAAGAATGGTGATATACCAGGGGGTTTCGTCCTTTTGCCGAACCGAGATGATAACCCCGGAATTCCTCAGCAGCGGTAGCAGCTCCGGATCGTTGGGAACGGTGGTTTTAAACTCCGAACCCTGGCTTGACTTTCCCGTGACCATATCTCCCTGGATGGCGACCTGTACCACCTCGCCCGCCTCAATGCTGGCAAGAAAGTCACTGTAGTTCATTTCAAGGGTGGTTAGTTGGGGCTTGTTAAAAAGATTGAAGAGTAGGATCATGGTGAGGCCAATCACCAACCACATAGACAAATTTTTATAGAAAGGGCTCAATTATATCCTCCAGTCAGGTTGTTTAGACTATTAGACTGTAGTCTGTTAGGTAAAAAAGTTAACTATTCAGGCCTGTTAGGTATTAGCGTGCCTCATCTGGTATTTTTCAGTTGCTAATAGACTAAACACCTACAGACTATCCACCTGAGTAGTTACGAAAGCTGATGTTATAGGGTTAGAGTCTGGCTCCCTGCTTCCGAAGAAGTAACGAATTGCGGTAATCGGGTGTTCGCGACGTGTCCCTGCAGCGTCATTCTGCGTAGGCGGGAATCGGATTCAGACCGATAAGAATGGTTTCTATAGGGGGCCGGCTACCTTCCAGCCTAATCCCCATATATAATCATATGTTTATAAAAAGGAAAGACAAATGGAATCATCAAAAAACGCTTCCTGTTTTTTATCTGGACGTGTAACAACTCAGGTTGTTTAGTCTGTAGTCTGTTAGGGACAGAGCAACGAACGTTGCAGACACGAACAGGATTTTATCAGCAAGTTCAAATGCTCTGAACTTAGCGTAATTTCGAATTTTTTTCTTTACCTATTCACCTTAACACCTACAGACTATCAACCTGAGTAGTTATCTGGTCGTAAAATATTCCTGGATGCATTTTGCCCCCAACGTTATTTCTCGCATGGTGGTAATAGCCATGAGCATGGCCTTGGCGCCGGCGATGGTCGTGGTGTAGGGAAGATGGAAGTCGAGGGCCGTCCTCCGGATGGTAAAGGAATCCTCGGTGGTCCTTGAGCCGAGGGAGGTGTTGATGATCCAATGGATCCCACGATCCTCGATCTTATCCTGGATATTTGGCCTTCCTTCCGATACCTTGCAAACCCTGGTACATTTCACTCCATGCTGGTCGAGAAAATGCGCGGTACCCCTGGTGGCCAGAATAATGAAACCCATCTCGATCAACTGCCTGGCAACGGGAAGCACGGCCGGCTTATCTTGGTTCCTGACGCTGATCAGGACATTTCCCGCCATCGGGATTTCCTGACCCGATGCGATCTGCGACTTGGCAAAGGCCAATCCGAGCGAGGTGTCGATGCCCATTACCTCGCCGGTGGATTTCATCTCCGGGCCCAGGATCGTATCCACATTGGGGAAGCGGTCAAAGGGAAAGACCGCTTCTTTGACGGCAAAATGGTTTATTTCAATCTCCCGGGTCAGACCGAGCTCGGCGAGTTTCATCCCGCACATGACCTTGGTGGCGAGTTTGGCAAGCGGTACGCCCGTTGCCTTGCTCACAAACGGGATGGTGCGGGAGGCGCGGGGGTTAACCTCCAGGACATAGGACACGTTCTCTTTTACGGCAAACTGGACGTTCATAAGGCCGATCACTTTCAGTTCCCTGGCCATGGCCTTGGTGGCGGCCTTGATCTGCTCAATGATATCTATTGACAGGGTGTGGGACGGAAGCATACAGGCGGAATCCCCGGAGTGGATGCCTGCCTCCTCGATATGCTCCATGATGCCCCCGATGATCGTGGTCTCCCCATCGGAGATGGCGTCCACATCAATTTCGATGGCGTCCTTGAGGAATTTGTCGATCAGAATGGGATGCTCGGTGGAAAGGGCGATGGCGGTGTTCATGAATTTTTCCAGTTCCCTCGGCGTATAAACAATACGCATGGCCCGGCCGCCCAAGACATAGGATGGTCTGACCACTACCGGATAGCCAATCTTTTTCGCCACCTTCAAGGCCTCGGGTAAGGTCCTTGCGGTCCCGTTTTCCGGTTGCAGCAGGTTAAGCTTCTGCAGGAGCTGTTGGAACCGTTTCCGGTCCTCGGTGCGGTCGATGCTGTCCGGCGAGGTGCCGATGATGGGGACTCCGGCCTTGGCCAAGGGAACTGCCAGGTTGAGCGGGGTCTGGCCGCCGAACTGGACAATGACTCCGTCCGGTTGCTCCCGGTCGATTATGTTTAAGACGTCCTCCTTGGTCAGGGGTTCGAAGTAGAGCTTGTCCGAGGTGTCATAGTCGGTGCTCACCGTCTCCGGATTGCTGTTCACCATGATGCTTTCAATGCCTATTTCCCGGAGGGCGAACGAGGCATGAACGCAGCAGTAATCGAATTCGATGCCCTGACCGATACGATTGGGCCCGCCGCCCAGGATCATGATCTTCTTCCTGGTGCTGACCCGGGATTCATCCTCTGCCTCATAGGTGGAATAATAATAAGGGGTGTAGGCCTCAAATTCGGCGGCACAGGTGTCAACCAGTTTATAGACGGCCCGGACTCCCAATTCCTTGCGTAATTCCCGTACATCTTGTTCTGAGGTGCCGGTAAGATGGGCGATCTGCAGGTCGGAAAAACCCTCCTGTTTTATCCGCCATAAGGATTGTCGATCAAGGCCGGAAAAGCCGTTGGCCAGAATACGTTCCTGGGTTTGGACAATTTTCTTGAGATTAAGGATAAACCAAGGGTCGATGCCGGAAAGCCGGCAGATGGTCTCTATTGCCATTCCTCGCCGCAAGGCCTCGTGGATGAAGAAGATGCGGGCCGAATGCGGCCTTCGTAATCCTTGCTCCAGATCCGGCTGTTCAACGGCGACAAGACTATCCTTGCCGTCTCCGGCAAAACCGAAGCGGCCGATTTCAAGCGACCTTAAGCCCTTTTGCAGGGCCTCCTTAAAGGTCCTACCGATGGCCATGGTTTCCCCTACCGATTTCATGGAGGTGGTGAGAATATCCTCGGTTTCGGGAAATTTTTCAAAGGTCCAGCGCGGGATCTTGACCACACAGTAGTCTATGGTGGGCTCAAAGGAGGCCATGGTCTCCTTGGTGATGTCGTTCGGGATCTCATCCAGGGTATAGCCGACCGCAAGCTTCGCCGCAATCTTGGCTATCGGAAAACCGGTTGCCTTGGAGGCGAGGGCCGAGCTGCGCGATACCCGGGGATTCATTTCAATGACCATGAGCTCGCCATCGCTCGGATTAACGGCAAACTGGACATTGGATCCACCGGTCTCCACCCCGATCTCTCTCATGATGGCAATGGACGCATCCCGCATCAACTGGTATTCATGGTCGCTTAAGGTCTGGGCTGGGGCCACGGTGATGGAGTCGCCGGTATGAACACCCATGGGGTCCATGTTTTCAATGGTGCAGACGATTACCACATTGTCCTTGTGGTCACGCATCACCTCAAGCTCATATTCCTTCCAGCCCAGCAGGCTTTTTTCGAGCATAACCTCGTGGTTGAGGCTTCGGTCAAGGCCTGCGGCAGTAAGCCTTTCGAGTTCTTTGCCGTTGAAGGCCACGCCGCCGCCCGTGCCTCCCAGGGTGAAGCTGGGCCGGACAATGACGGGAAAACCAACCCGTTCCCCGGCCTCCTTTGCCTCGGCCAGGGTGTGGACGATGGCGCTTTCAGGCACCTTGAGGCCGATTTTTTTCATGGCCTCCCGGAAGAGCTCCCGTCCCTCGGCCTTCCGAATAACCTCGATTTTGGCCCCCAGCATTTCCACCCCATATTTTTCAAGAACCCCCATCTCCGCCAACCGGATCGCGGTATTCAACCCGGTCTGGCCGCCAAGGGTGGGCAGAAGGGCGTCCGGCCGTTCCTGGGCAATGATGGTGGCAACCATTTCCGGGGTAATAGGTTCGATATAGGTTCGGTCTGCCATTTCCGGATCGGTCATGATGGTGGCCGGGTTGGAGTTGATCAGTACTACCTCATAACCCTCTTCCTTTAAGGCCTTGACGGCCTGGGTACCGGAATAGTCGAACTCACAGGCCTGGCTGATGATGATGGGGCCGGAGCCGATGATGAGGATTTTCTTGATGTCGGTTCGTTTAGGCATGGTCGGTTGTCTCAAGTGTTTGTAACTACTCAGGTTGTTTAGTCTGTAGTCTGTTAGGGTCAGAGCGACGAACGTATCAGACACGAACAGGATCTCATCAGCAAGTTCAAATGCTCTGAACCTAGCGTAATTTACTGTGAAAATAGAATTCAGAATTCAGGAGTCAGAATTCAGAATTCGCCCTGAACATA
>CAZDYX010000143.1:0-8366 GCA_964509775.1 uncultured Desulfobulbia bacterium
CTTTCCTCAACCGAAGGCTGGGCTGTGAGCAGCGGGACGATATTAAAATATAACGGTTCCACTTGGGCTACTGATACCAGCCCGAGCTGGACTGTCCTTTCGGTCAGGATGATTTCATCAAGCGACGGCTGGGCTGTTAGCCCGGAAGGCACAATCGTCAAATACAACGGCACGGCCTGGACTGAATTCTCCAAGACCTACGGCGGCTACATAATGGACCTTCAAATGCTTTCCGATACCGAAGGCTGGGCAATTGGCAGCAACCAGGTTTTCAAGTATAACAGCCAGAGCCAGAGCTGGACAATTGAGGCCACCCTCTCCGGGTCGCTCTATGGCATGGATATGCTTTCTTCCACCCAGGGCTGGTTAGTCGGCTACTACAATAGCGCCACTCCCACTACTTCTATCTACAAGCGAAGCGGCTCAAGTTGGGTTGGGGAAACCAACCCGAGTAGCACGTCTCTTAATGCAGTTGACATGCTCTCACCGACCGAAGGTTGGGCAGTCGGGGACAGTGGCAAGATCGTCAGGTATGACGGTTCCAGTTGGTCGAACGTTACCAGCCCCACGACTAACAAGCTCACAGACCTTAAGATGCTTTCTTCCACCGAAGGCTGGGCGGTCGGCAACAGCAGCACGATACTGAAGTATGACGGCTCAAGTTGGACGCTTTCCAACCCAAATAGCGTCAATATCACGGACATTGACATGCTTTCCGCAACCGAAGGCTGGGGGATTGGTGGAACTAAGGTTCTAAAATATAACGGAACAAGTTGGAGCGAGTTTGCCGACGTCTATCAAAGTACAGGCGACGGCATGTATGGAATACGTATGCGCTCCTCAACCGAAGGCTGGGCTGTCGGCAACCTTGGACGCATCTGGAAATATGACGGAACTACTTGGACACGGATTATAAGTCCAGCCACCAGCATACTTTATGCAGTTGACGTTACCCCTTCAGGCCAGGTCTGGGCCGGCGGCTGGTGGACCTTCATTACATTCGGCGACTACTTCGACTGGGGCACCATTACCCACGCATATGATGCCGGTTCAACCGTAGACTGGCTGAGCCATACTTATGAGCAGAATAAACCGGCAAATACCGATATTACCTTAAGATGGGCGACCTCAAACGATAATTCCACATGGTCGGCCTGGACATCCGACTTCTCGACGCTGTCTAATTCAAGATATATAAAGCAAGAGGCGACACTGTCAACAAATGATGTAACGATCACACCGCAGTTGCAAAAGACGGTTGTTGAGTATGTAAAGGATGTTCCAAACGGCGCCGTCGCCTACTGGGGCTTTGATGAAGGAAGCGGCACCTATGTTGGCGATGGGACCACAAACTACAACACAGGAACAACCTACAACAGCCCGGCCTGGACGACCGGCAAGTATCTGAACGCCCTGAGCTTTGACGGAGTGAATGATTACATGAACGTTGCCGACAGCAACAGCCTTGATTTCGGCACAGGCGATTTCTCTATAGAGACGTGGCTCAAGTATCCGTCCCAGACCGGCGGGACCACTGACTATGCGTTGCTCATGTCTAAGAATACTGCAACCACGCCATATCCGGGATTTAAGATACTCCTCGATTCACCTTCCGCCGGCAAGGTGCGCTTTCAGGTGGATGACAACAACAGAGTGGATAGCGTTTCCACGAATCTCAACGACGACACATGGAGACACTTTGTCTTTGAGAGAAGCGGCACGACCCTCAAGATTTACATCAACGGCGTCCTTGACAACTCAGCCACGGTTGCAAGCGTTAACATCACCAATACGCAATTCCTGCGCATCGGGGCCAGCTCAACGATCAACTCAGAGTACTACCAAGGGCTTATAGACCGGACGATCATCTACAACAAGGCCTTGTCGGGCTCTGATGTAGCGTCAAGGTACAGCGCCCCTTGAGCGCTATTGCCGGCGATGACTCAGGCGGAGGCCCTCAGTACTACCGCTGTGTATGGAATCAGCGACATTCCAGGCAGGGCGATGGGAACCACAACATCATTCGGGACTCTTGACGATGCAGCACGGGGAGTTGCCATCCAGACCGACGGCAAGATCGTGGTCGTTGGTTATGCTTATACGGGGAAAACTGTTTTCGCCCTTGCCCGCTACAATACCAACGGTTCGCTGGATACGAGCTTTAACACTACCGGTAAGGTCATAACCCCAATCGGAACTGGTAATGTTGCTGATTTTGCCTACGCCATTGCTATACAGTCTGATGGCAAAATCACGGTTGCCGGGTATGCCACTATGACAACTCAAGACTTCACCGTAGTCTGCTACAATTCCGATGGTTCGCTGGATAAGAGCTTTGACACAGACGGCCAGGTCACAACCGATGTTAACGGCACTGGAGACGTTGCCTACGGCGTCGCCATCCAGTCCGACGGCTCTACGCCGCCGGACTTCGGCACGCCGGGCCTCATCACGAATGGTGTTTTTGCCCCGGAAGGAACCTACTGGATGGATGCCAGATATGCGGTGCGCCTCCGGCCTGGAGAGGCCCTTACCGTCGACCTCGGTGCGCAGTTGACCTTCAACCGGGTGCGCGTGCAGGCGGACTGCAACGATACCTACCGGATAGAGTACTCGGTGGACAACCTGAATTGGGCTACACTTTACAATGTGCCTTATGCATCTCCTGACGGGTTGCTCACCCGCGACAGCGGTATCTTCCCGCAGGTGACAGCCCGCTATGTCCGCATATACGCGACTGCCGGGGACAGCGCTTACTCTGTTTCCGAACTTGCCGTCTACTCGCCCCAGCCTGATATCTGGGCATCCGGAGTGACCGGGAGCGCCCTCCATCTTGGCGGAGGAGACCCGATCGAGGTCCCGGACTCAAACTCTCTTGATCTGACCAATCAGGGGACCATTGAGCTGTGGGCAAAGAAAGACTCAAACAGGAACTATCAGGCCTACGTGACCAAGGGGACATCCAACGCTTACCAACTCCTGGACTATGGCACAACCGGCAGGCTGGCCTTGAGATGGGGCAGCAACTCGGACAACTTGGTGACCGATGCGGAGCTATCGACCGGCGCCTGGAGCCACATCGCGGCTACTTACGACGGCAGCCACCTGCGGATATACATAAACGGGCAGCTTTCCAAGGATACGGCCTACACCACCGACGCGGTGGCCAACACCGACCCCTTGCGGATCGGCTCTCGCATCGGCGGCTACGGCTTTGCCGGCACGATCGACGAGGTGGTTATTTACAATAAGGCGCTGACACCTGCTGAGGTTTCGGCAAGGTATACCCGTTATGCGTACGATTTCAATCCGCCCTCCATAGCAAATCTGAATCCTGCAAACGGGGCGACGAATGTAACGATAAATAGTAACCTGAGCCTCACCCTGTCGGACAGTGGAACCGGGGTGAACTGGTCTGCCTTCTTACCGGCAGCAAGGGTTATTCAAAGTCATATACGGGCACAAGTCCGCAAGTTACCAAGACGGGCACACCTGCAAGCTATGCCTTTACGGTTGACCCTGATGCCGATTTCGGCAGCCAGGAGGTCATCACGGTTATCATCAATGCCAGCGACCTCGCCGGCAATGCGCTAACGCCGCCCGCCTGGTCATTCACAACTATTAACAACAGCGCTCCCTCGGGTGCGGTAGCGTACTGGAGGCTGGACGAAGGATCGGGGACCACTGCGGGCGATTCATCGGGAAGGGGCAACAACGGCGCAATCAGCGGGGCTGCCTGGACAAGCGGCAAGGTCAACGGCGCCTTAAGTTTTAACGGAAGCAGTGACTACGTAAGCGTATCAAACAGTTCCTCGTTAAACGTCTCAGACTTAAGCCTTGAAGCATGGGTAAATTCAAACAGTTATCCGGGAACTAATTTGCTGGGTACAGCCAGCTACCCAATCTTTTCAAAACAAAGTGCAGGCTCGACGGTCAACGGCTATGAACTTGGTCTTGATTCTAATTGAGTTCCTTACATTAACTTTGAAAACGCGGGGGTTAATCTCTGGAGTAAATATGACAACACTATTCCTGCAAATTCGGATACCTCTTCAACTAACGGCAGGCTTCCTCTCGGCAGCAGCGGCAGAGGGGATGGCTTAAGAATAAGTAAAGCGGCGGTCATCAAAGATGGCTCTACTTACAAGCGGAACATATAAGATGTGGTATAGAGGGAAAGGCGATGACGCGTTTGGCCGTATCTTTTACGCCACCTCCCCTGACGGTTTGACCTGGACAAAATATGACAACTCTTATCCACCGGATTCCGACAGTACCTCTACCAACGGCCGCATTCCTATTGGTTCGTTCGGCATGGGCGATATGTCACGGGTCGCTTCGCCGGTTGTTATCAAAGACGGAGCAACCTACAAGATGTGGTATGTAGGTGACGACGGAAGTGTCGAAGCTTATCGCCGTATTTTCTATGCAACCCAAAACGTTGGTATAGCAGGAAGCGCGCTTGCTTCCGGCTGGCACCATATCGTCGGCACCAAGGGCAGCAGCGGGGCCTTGAATCTCTATGTTGACGGGGCGGCGGTCACTTCAGGAAGCACCTCCGTGACCGGCATCTCCAACGGATCAACCCTTCTGATGGGCGGTCTCTTCAACGGCAAGATTGACGAGGCGGTCATCTACAATCGGGAGTTAACCCCTGTCGAGGTAACGAGCAGGTATAATGCGGGCGGACCATAAGACGGTATGAAGCGAAACGGTGATGCGGGAATGGGAGAAAAACGACTACATCTCATCAAGCGTGATATGGGGGGGACGTCTTTTATGTTGTACACATCGACCTGATCGTTTATATGGCAAAACAGATGGAGAGGCGAAAAGAAGAGGGTGATTTTTTTATCAACGACATTTTAACGAAAGACAAGGTCGTCTATTGTCCGGTGACCTTCGGAATATCGTAACGGAATGGTTTGCCAAGGCCGATGACGACGAAAAATCCATTCGGGCCATTCTCAAGGAAGGCGGGGCGCCGAGCACTGCTTGTTTTCTGTCGCAACAGATTGCCGAAAAATATCTGAAAGGGCTGTTGGTATTTTTGGGCAAATCCTTTCCCAAAATCCATGACCTGCTCGGATTGGAGACCCTGCCTTCCGGACTTCATGGAACGAGTTGCTGAGTCGGGCAAGTTTGTGGTTAAGGCATCGCCCGGCAAATACTATTTGGCCGACCGGCCCGGCGAACGGCTGTCAGGGCCGCCTCGTCCGGACGAGAAGATTTTCTGGGCAAGGGGCGCTAAAGGCGGCCTGCAGGTTTTCACTTTGCAAGCCGGCGGCGGTTCGCTTGACGTGGGCGTCATAGCCGGTTCGCCGGAAAACGCCTCCGGAGACCTTACATTTCAAACAATACCGTGTCATCGGAATTGACACCGGTTATCAAATTTGCTAACCTTTCTGCAATGAGCTACACCATCGAATATTTTCATTCCCGCATCGAGGCCGAGATTGAATCATGGCCTGACGGCATACTTGCCGATTATGCGCGACTTATTGAACTCTTGATGGAATTCGGGCCGAACCTGCGAATGCCGCACTCACGGGCATTGGGGGGCGGTATCTTTGAGGTACGCCCACATGGCTGTGAGGGCATCGGACGAGCATTTTATTGTTTTGTTGCAGGGCAACGGATCGTAATTCTGCATGCATTCATCAAAAAAACACCGGCCACTCCAGAGCAGGAATTGAAAATCGCTCGAAAAAGAATGAAGGAGGTTAAAAATGGCTGACTTAAAATATCAACCGGTATCCCATGACCATAACGCCTTTCTTGAAAAAGCAAAGAAACGGGAAGGATTCAAAAAGGCATATGAAGATTTGGAAGAGGAATACGCTCTGGTAAAGGAGATGCTTGCTGCCCGTGCGCGAGTCGGGCTTTCACAGGAAGCCGTCGCCGAGCATATGGGAACAACAAAAAGCGCTGTTTCAAGGCTTGAAGCAGCCGGAAAACATGCCCCTTCCATGACGACACTTAAGAAATATGCACGTGCAGTTGGCTGTCATCTTGAAATCAAACTGGTTCCAGATTCTTGCCCAAACGGTTAGCCGGGGGCTTTTTTCTCCCAGCCCTCACACCACCTCGCCCGTCGGTTTAGCGCAACGAAGGAATCGGGAATCGGGGACGCTAAATTTTCTCATAAATTCATGGCATAATGAGGAATACAATCAATATTAAAAAGAGACTTTTATGATAAACGATTCTGAAAGAAAAATTACAAAAGAAGAGGCGCTAGCGTTCAAAAAACGCTGGGAAGAGGTCAATGCTTTTGAATTGGAAGAGTTGAAGAACACACCACCAAGCCGCAAGGTAAAGCAGCTTGCGACATTGATGCGCTGGGTGAAGGACTTCGGATGGCAGAATGCCCTGAAGGAAGGCGAGGATGTAGTAAGAGAGCGTTGGATCAAGTTAAACAGGATTTATCATGGCAGAAAATGATATTTTTAGCCCGCCATTTGATGTGTTACGGGACATTGTAGCCTGGTTCAAGGAGGCTAAGGTCCCCGGTATAGTAATCGGAGGCATTGCCGTATCTATCTTGTCCCGTCCTCGTGTTACGCGGGATGTGGATAGCGTCATTCTTTTGAAGGATGAGGAATGGGAAAGTTTTATAAAGTTAGGAGAAAGGTTTGGCTTTGTTCCCCGGATTCAAGGTGTTATAGATTTTGCCCGCAAATCCAGGGTGCTTCTGATGAAGCATTCTAAGGCTGAAATTGATATTGATATTTCTATCGGCGCCCTTCCTTTTGAAGTGGAAAGTATCGAACGAACCGTTTGGATTGACGTGGGTGGTTTTTCTCTTCCCCTCCCATCGCCGGAAGATTTGATCATCATGAAGGCGGTTGCCCATAGGCCGATAGATATGACGGATATCCATTCAATCCTCGATGTGCATACTGATATTGATTTTAATAGAATCAGGCAGTGGGTCAGGGAGTTCTCAGCCATCCTCGAAATGCCGGAGATATATGACGATCTTGAAAGGATTTTAATCCAAAGAAAGAAATGATTCCCGCCCTCCAAATCATATGACAAATGACGCTGACTTATCAGGCAGCCACTTTACCGTAAAAAATTCGGTTTTTCATAAACAATATTATTGTAGTTATTATCGTATAACATCTTGACAATATATACGACACTGTCGTATATATTTAAACATGAAAGAGGTCTTTTACCGTTATAATCCCTGGTGGGAGGGAATAGCCCTTAAGAAGCTGATAGCGAGGGATATCCCGTTATCCGCTCTGAAAAGGTATCTCCAAAGCCGGCAGATAGTGTTTCTGACCGGGCTTAGAAGGGTTGGCAAGACCTCGCTGCTGAAGCTGCTCATTGAACATCTTATCAGGGAAGAAGGTGTAGACCCGACCAGGATATTTTATCTGAGCCTTGATGATTACCTGATTTCAAAGCGCTCCGTTATCGAGATAATAGAAGAATTTAGAAAAATTCACAGGATCACATTTGATGAAAAAATATATCTTTTTCTTGATGAGATAGCATATCAGAAGGATTTTGAGATCCAGCTCAAGAACCTCTACGATTCACATAATGCAAAGATATATGCCTCCTCGTCAAGTGCATCCATATTAAAATCCAAAAAGGCCTATCTTACAGGGCGAAACGTGGTCATCGAGGTGTTGCCTCTTGATTTCAGGCAATATCTTAATTTCAGGAATATATCGATTACCACAAGAGACTCACATCTGCATGAAGGTTATTTTGAAGATTTCATGAAAACCGGCGGGATACCGGAATATGTTTTAAATGGGGATATTGAATATCTGAAGGAGCTGGTCGACGATATCATTTACAAGGACATTGCCGCCGTGCATGGGATCAGGAACCCACAGATTCTGAAGGATTTTTTCCTGCTCTTAATGGAAAGGGCCGGAAAGACCGCAAGCATAAATAAAATGGCAAACATCCTGAAGATTTCGCCGGACACTGCAAGACGTTATTTTGAGATGTTTCAGGATACATATCTGATTTATGCGATTCCCCGGTGCGGCAAGACCAATGAGAGGCTCTTGTCTCCAAAGAAGATTTATGCGGCAGACCTTGGTGTGAGAACCTTCTTTACCGGTTTCAGAGACAAGGGAAGTCTCTTTGAGAATTACGTATACCAGAAAATCAGGCACATGAACCCGTGTTATGTGTATGAGGATGGCAATGAAATAGATTTTTTAACGGATGATAAAACCTTGATTGAAGTAAAATATAACGCAGAGATGAATGATAAACAAAAACTTCTGTTTGAAGGGTTTGAGGCAAGGCATATGGGAGGGGTGCATTAAAAATATACCAGTAAACTAATAAACATTTCAAAAAATTTCACTTGCAGGTACATGCGTACGATT
>CAZDYX010000144.1:0-1069 GCA_964509775.1 uncultured Desulfobulbia bacterium
CATCGGCGCCTCTCATTCCGCCGTGCTGCCCTGCACCACCACGCCGTCCCAGCTCAAGATCTTATATGCCAACGGTGTATTGGTTACCGGAGAAAAAAAATCGAGCCTTGCCCGACGCGGATATCCGGTAGACCGAATCGCAGTGGATTTTGCCGGTCCGCCCCATATGCCCCCGGAGGTCCTGGAAAGTGTTGTGGCAGCGGAAATGATAATTTTCGCCCCCGGAAGTCTATATACCAGTATCGTTCCCATCTTACAGATGCCGGGACTGGCAGAAGCCATTCGCGCCAATCAGAAGGCCGTTAAGGTCCTGGTCACCAATCTCTGGGTTCAAAAGGGAGAGACAGACATTACCCGCGACGCCCCGGAAAGACGCTTTTATGTCTCCGACCTCATCATGGCCTACCATCGCAATATTCCCGGCGGAGTCAAGAATCTGTTTCAGCAGGTCCTGGCCGTGAGCCTCCAGGACATCCCTGGAAGCGTCCTTCAACGCTATGCCATGGAGGATAAAATCCCCATCTATTTAGACCGCGGCAAGGTGGTACAACTTGGGTTTGAACCGGTTGAGGCGATGATCTTTTCCCAGACCGCCCTGCGGGAACGCTACATTGTTCAGCATGATCCCCAGGCCATGGCCAAGGCCTTTCAGGCCATCTGGGCAACCAGGGAGCTTCGCAGCAACAACTTCCATTCATCGTTACCTTCCACCCTCTTTCCTCGCGGCCCCATGATCACCCACGATCGTGGCCCCTTCGGCAGGATGATATGTTTGAGACAACGATTGCACAACCTGGAAATCGCGGAAGAACTTCTTGATCCCCTTTTGGAGATCCTTTGGCGGCAGCGGGATATACCCTGCGAACATCTTGACTATATAAAGGGAATTGTCCGGATAGAACCGGGAAAATGGCCCCGTTCCCAGGAATGGGACACCATTTTTTCCTTTTATGACCCGGACGATGCGATGATCAAGATCCGCGCCGATATATATACCCTAAGAGAGCGATTCGAGGTTGCCTTTCTCGTGGCCCTGGGCCAATCCCTACTCGGTAACTACGCGGCTAAA
>CAZDYX010000144.1:1079-5192 GCA_964509775.1 uncultured Desulfobulbia bacterium
GGTAATCATTGACAATGAGTGCGTGGGTAAGGTCTTTCAGCTCTACTTACGGCCCGCAGAGGATCGGTTCAATTTTTTCTCTACCGAAGGACTCGATGTATATCTTGGACTTACCCGGATGCACCGGGCGAAAAATAATGACCTTGTCTATCGCCGCCTTATTAACGCCACCGAGGGATTCACTCCGCCCGGGCTTCTTTTTGGCCTCATTTATGTGTGGTATCTGGACAACCGCTTTGCCCCCCACATAGAATACAAGATGGATATCATGAAAAACATACCATCCAAACTGGTGCACGAACAGGGCCGCGTCGTTACCCGGCGCCATGCCCTCATCAATTTTTTCCGCGAGCAGGTTTTTCGCCATTCAGTGTCGGGAATTTACCGTGAAAGTAGAATTCAGGAGTCAGAATTCAGAATTCAGAATTCGCCCTGAACATGCCCATCTTGTCTTTACTTCTGTATTCTGGCTCCTGACTCCTGAATTCCTTTTCATGATCTGGGGGTGATCTATGATCATGAGCGTTAGGTGATGATCCGCGACAGACATTCCTGCTGGCGTTTGACCGCCCGAGCAACCTCATTTTTTTCTCCGGCAGTGATCGAACGTTCCAACTCCCCTTGAAAATCCTTGATTTCACCGACCTTTGACCGTAAAGAGGCAATGGTGAGATTGATGGTGTCCTGTAGATCCTTTAGCACATCCTCATTCCGAATTCTGACCACTGTGGTGAGGTCGCCATTCTGAACAGCCTTCAGGTCCTGTTCAATCCGGTAGATTGGCCCCGCAATTTTTTGGGGCAGAAAAAAGGCGAGGATGGAACCGCTGATCAGGCTTACCAAAGAACCTGCGGCAATAACCGGCAGGAGCAGATCACTCAGCCTCCGGATCTTGATATGGGCATCGTAGAACGAGTCGGCGGTTTCCTTGTGGGCATAAAAATAAAGGACGCCCGCCGCTATCACCGAGCTTAGTACCACTGTCCCCAAAATTCGGACTAACAGCCACATCTGAAATTTTTTCTTGACGCCAAGATTCAATTTTTTCCGCTTATGTTGCATCGTTATCTCCTTCTTCATAAGATATCCCTATTTCATATCCGCATGACAGCCAACACAGAGCTCTTTTTTTGAAGATTTTATCAGCCGAAATTCAATATCTGCGGCATGATAGGCATGGCAGGAGTTACAGGTTAACCGACCGTCAGGAAGGGTGGTGTAATCGGCAGGTATGGTCATTCCTTCTTTTGGAAATACATTCACCGGATGGGAAAGGGCCTGCTTGACGTCGGCATGGCACGTATAACAAATGGTAATATTGGTGTCAAATTTACTCTTTATCGGCAGGTGATTCGTCGGCATGACAACAGTGGTTGTTTTTTTGGAGTTAGCGGGCAGATTGCCCAAGGATACGGCTGCGACCTTGTTTATGGTAAGTTTTAACAGATAATTATCTCCTGCCCCGGAAAGTTCACTGGCAAATTCGATACTCGGAGGCACATTGTTGTTTGAACTGGTCGGAGAAGGCACGGCATTGGCAGTGGACAGGGAAAGGGTCTTGAACGCTGCCTTTTGGCCGAAGATATCCTGAGAAACCACGGCAAATTGATACGTCTTGGGAGCCAGGAGGCCCGTAAGGGTCACCTCATGTTGTTTGGTCAAGGTACAGTTTAAAGGAGAAGACATATCCAGGCCCTTAAGACCGTAGATAACCATGGAATCGGAAACCTCATTGGTCTCCCATGCTATCCTCGCCGAGGTAAATACCCCCCGTTTGACCTCAACGATCCTCACATTAGAAATCTCGGGCGGGGTATGATCATCCGTTGTCTGGGTTAAATTCGCCATCGGAGGAAGAGCCAGTTTCTTCTGGGCCTTTTGCTGGTGTTCATCCGTTGCCCGTACAAAAATAGTGTCGCTCACCGTTTTCGAAGAAAATAAAAACCAGTGGGTGGTCGTCTGGGTCAAATCTTCGGCAAACCAGGTAACGCCCTCCGGGAGGGTATCCTGCTGGTTCGTTGCGGTGGCACTATCGGCGTTAGAAGACCCGCTCGAGAGGTGGCAGGTCGAACACTGTTTCTTAAGAAACGGACTATGCACGAAGCTCTTTCCAAGTTCTTCATCATATAACTCCTTGTGACATCCATAACAGTCATATGGATCATCCGAACCAGAACTGGCTGATCCCACAAGGAAAACAAGAAACGCCAAAAATCCTGCCACCAAGCCTGTGAGCCAATAAGGGCGTTCTCTTCTTTCCATGTTCCCCCCATGCATATTTTTAACAATACTTTATTGTAGCGTAGTATGTTTTTTTTTTCTAGCCACGTTTTGAGATAAATATGATTTTGACATAAAAGACTTTTGTGTGGTCGTTCGCAGGGGATTGCGGTT
Source organism: uncultured Desulfobulbia bacterium (assembly GCA_964509775.1). Taxonomy (GTDB): domain Bacteria; phylum Desulfobacterota; class Desulfobulbia; order Desulfobulbales; family CAZDYX01; genus CAZDYX01. The sequence continues at coordinate 3,474 of CAZDYX010000144.1, forward strand.
AGCCCTTAGGCATCACCGTGAAAATAGAATTCAGGAGTCAGAAGTCAGAATCAGGAATAGAGAGCCTTTCCATTCCCCTCCTGACTCCTGAATTCTGACTTCTGGATTCTTCATTTTCATATTAATCGCACCGCTTTTTTCTTGACAAGACACAACCAACCATTATGTAATGAGCAAAAAAAGGAAACTCTATGAGCCCAGTCTTTCGCGACAACTCCTTTTCAATCGGACACACTCCACTGGTACAGCTCAACCGCATTGTCCCCCAAGAAGGGGCTACGGTCTTGGCCAAGATCGAGGGACGCAACCCCGCCTATTCGGTAAAATGCCGGATAGGAGCTGCCATGATCTGGGATGCCGAACAAAGGGGAATCCTTGGTCCGGGAAAAGAAATTATCGAGCCGACCAGCGGCAATACCGGCATTGCCCTTGCCTTTGTGGCTGCGAGTCGCGGCATCCCCATCACCCTCACCATGCCTGAGACCATGAGCCTTGAACGACGGAAAGTCCTTCGGGCCTTCGGGGCCAACCTGGTACTAACCCCAGGCAGCAAGGGTATGCCCGGCGCTATAGCTGAGGCGGAAAGGATGGTATCCTCCGATCCTCTACGCTATGTCCTTCTCCATCAATTTAAAAATCCTGCCAACCCGGCTATTCATGAAAAAACCACCGGCCCGGAAATCTGGACAGATACCGACGGGAACGTAGATGTCTTGATTGCCGGAGTGGGGACAGGCGGCACCATCACCGGCGTATCCAGATATTTCAAACACACTCGCCAAAAAATGATCCAAAGTGTTGCGGTAGAACCAGCCGACAGCGCCGTCATCAGTCAAACACTGGCGGGCCAGGAACTTAAGCCGGGGCCCCACAAGATTCAGGGCATCGGGGCCGGCTTCATTCCGGAAACACTTGACCTCACCCTGGTAGACCGCGTAGAAAAGGTGACCAACGAAGAGGCCATTCTTTACGCACGGCGCCTTGCCCGGGATGAAGGAATCCTTTCCGGCATCTCGAGCGGCGCTGCCGTAGCGGTTGCTGCAAGACTTTCCCCATTGCCTGAATTCAAAGGGAAAACCATCGTTGTCATCCTTGCAGACTCGGGTGAACGTTACCTCAGCAGTGTTTTGTTTGAAAACCTGGAGTAGTTCCACTTTGTCACATTCAAAAAGAATCCAGAATTCAGAAGTCAGAATTCAGGAGGAAAGATAAACAGTCTTTTCGTCCGGTGGCTCGATATATTCTGACTCCTGACTTCTGACTTCTGACTTCTGAATTCCCTAATATGACAAGTTAGAAGTAGGCACTAACTGCCATAGGAGGTTCACCCGATATGCAATTTGATAAGCTAACCATGAAATCACAAGAGGCCCTGCAGCTTGCGCAACAACTTGCAGAACGGAAAGGCCATCAGGAAATCCAGCCCGAACATCTCATTAAGGTCTTACTCGAACAAAAAAACGGGATTTTGGTCCCTGTCCTTCAGCAACTTGGCCTAAACGTCCAGCTCATAAGCTTTGAGGTGGATAAGCTGCTGAAAAGCCTGCCCCAACTTGCGGGTGGTGCTTATGGCCAGGTGTATTTGAGCTCACGACTTAAGAGGTCTATTGACCGCGCCTTCCAGATCGCAAGCGAGATGAAGGATGAGTTCGTGAGTCAGGAGCATCTCGTTCTTTCCATCCTTGAAGATAAGGATTCTCCCGCAGCACGGTTACTCGC
>CAZDYX010000144.1:5202-8259 GCA_964509775.1 uncultured Desulfobulbia bacterium
TTACTCGCCGCTCATAGGATCGAGAAAAACGCCTTGTTACAGGCACTGGTGGCCATTCGTGGCAACCAGCGGGTTACGGACCCCAATCCCGAAGAAAAATATCAGGCACTGGAAAAGTATGCGCGAAATCTTACCGATCTGGCCAAACAGGGAAAACTTGACCCGGTGATCGGCCGGGACGACGAGGTCAGGCGGGTGATCCAGGTCCTCTCGCGGCGGACCAAAAACAATCCGGTGCTCATTGGCGAGCCCGGGGTGGGTAAAACCGCCATTGTCGAGGGGTTGGCCCAACGGATTGTGATGGGCGATATCCCGGAGACCTTAAAAAACCGTCAGGTGCTGGCCTTGGACATGGGCGCGCTCGTGGCCGGGTCCAAATACCGGGGCGAGTTTGAGGATCGGCTGAAGGCCGTTTTAAAGGAGATCCAGAAGCGGGAGAGAGAGGTCATCCTCTTCATCGATGAGATTCATACCCTGGTGGGGGCCGGTGCGGCCGAGGGCGCCATGGATGCCTCGAACATGCTCAAACCCGCCCTGGCCCGGGGAGAGCTCCATTGCGTGGGTGCCACCACCCTGGATGAGTATCGTAAACATATCGAAAAGGATGCGGCCCTGGAACGCCGTTTCCAGCCGGTCCTGGTCCGGGAACCGACGGTGGAGGACACCATCGCCATCCTGCGGGGCATCAAGGAAAAGTATGAGGTCCATCATGGGGTACGCATCAAGGATTCGGCCACCGTGGCGGCCGCCACCCTTTCGAATCGGTACATCACGGACCGGTTCCTGCCGGATAAGGCCATTGACCTTATCGATGAGGCGGCATCCCATCTTCGGATCGAGATTGACAGCATGCCCACGGAAATCGATGAGAAGGATCGCCGCCGGATAAAGCTTGAAATCGAACGGGTGGCCTTAAAGAAAGAGTCTGATCCGGCCTCACAGGAGAGGCTTGCCAAACTTGAGGCCGAACTTGCCGATATCAACGAGAACCTCCAGGCCATGAAGGGCCATTGGCAGTTGGAACGGAATATTATTGGAAAAATCCGCGAGATTAAGACCCGGATCGACGAGGCCAAGGTAGATGAACAGCAGGCCCAAAGGCAAGGGGATCTAAACAAGGTGGCGGAAATCCGCTATGGCCGGATCGTGAGTCTCCAAAAGGGGCTGGCCGAGGAAAATGCGCGTCTGGCCGAGATTCAGAAGACCCGCCAGATGCTCAAGGAAGAGGTTGATGAAGAGGATATCGCGACTGTCGTGGCCAAATGGACCGGTATCCCTGTTGACCGCATGCTTACGGGCGAAAAGGAAAAACTCCTTAGGATCGAGGCCCGCCTTAGCGAAAGGGTGAAGGGCCAAAAGGAGGCCATAAGCGCGGTTGCCAATGCGGTCCGCCGGGCCCGGGCCGGGCTCCAGGACCCGAACCGGCCCCTGGGCTCCTTTATCTTTCTTGGTCCCACCGGTGTCGGCAAGACCGAACTGGCCCGGACCCTGGCCGCCTTTCTCTTTGATACCGAACAGGCCATGATCCGCCTCGATATGTCGGAGTTCATGGAAAAGCATTCCGTGGCCCGACTTATCGGTGCGCCTCCGGGCTATGTGGGCTATGAAGAGGGCGGCTATCTCACCGAGGCCGTGCGGCGGCGGCCTTACGCGGTCATCCTCTTTGACGAGATCGAAAAGGCCCATCCCGATGTCTTCAACGTCCTGTTGCAGATCCTGGACGACGGTCGAATGACGGACGGCAAGGGCCGTACCGTGGATTTCAAGAATACCATCCTGATCATGACCTCGAACCTCGGCAGCCAGTTGATCATGGAACTGGGGGAAGAAGACCGGCAGGAGATGGAGAGAAGGGTCCAGGAGATCCTGCGCCTGCAGTTCAAACCCGAATTTTTAAATCGCATCGATGAGATCATCATCTTCCATCGGCTGTCCCGCACGGATCTCGAACAGATTATTGCCATTCAGGTCGAGCTTCTCACCCAGAGATTGGCGGAACAGAAATTCCAGGTGCACCTTACCGAGGAGGCCAAGGGCTTCTTAATCGAGGCGGGCTATGATCCGACTTTTGGGGCCCGGGCGCTGAAACGGGCCATCCAGCGCCATATCCAGGATGCCCTGGCCGTAAAGATCCTTGAGGGCGCCTTCAAGGAAGGGGATGCGATTGAAATCTCCCATGAACCCGGAGAGTCGAGGCTCCGGTTCGGGAAGGGCTGATTGGCTGATTGTTTGTAAGTCGGTTTGTTTTTTAGTATCAAAGTGATACTATGTTTTCATGCCACGCAAGATCAGAGAGCTGATAGCCGACCTAAAAAAAACTGGCTTTATCAACCGCGGGGGAAAAGGAAGCCATCGAAATTTCATCCACCCAAAGGGGATCGCTATCACCGTATCAGGAAATCCAGGTGATGACGCCATGCGTTACCAGGAAAGGGAGGTGGCGGACAAGATCAAGGAGAGCAATCAATGAAAGAGCGAGACAACTATCTGAAAATCGTGGAATGGTCGGAAGAGGATCAGCGCTATATAGGGTCGGTTCCCGGTTGGATAGGTCGTTGCTGCCACGGCGGCGATGAGACCGAGGTTTATCGCGAGCTTTGCCAAATTATCGACGAATGGATCTCAATCTACCGCGAGGATGGCCGGCCATTGCCGCCGGCTATCCTCGCGGCCAGGGACTATTCCGGAAAATTCATCATCCGTGCCGGCCCCGCACTTCACAAAGCCCTGATCATTCGCGCCCTTGAGCAAGGCGAAAGCCTCAACACCTATTGCGTAAAGGCCCTCAAGGAATACGCCCTTAAACAGGCGTCTTAAAAACGGCTCGGCATCGAGACGCCGGACAGACATCACTCATACCTGCCCTGTCGGGTTATAAACGGAACACCTTCGCTTCGCCGGCAATTACCGGCGAAGCGGCCTCGCTATAAATACCCCTCAAGTGCCGCCATGTCCGGGACAAGCCTGAAGGAAACGTCACTCCGGGTTTCATTCGTCTTCGTCGGCTTTGATCATCGTTTCGGCCAGTTTCCAGGCAATGTGCTATGCGTAGGGGCG
>CAZDYX010000145.1:0-4907 GCA_964509775.1 uncultured Desulfobulbia bacterium
ATGCCTAAAGGGGGCCTCGGTAATCTCATCGCCCTGCCGTTACAAAAGCAGCCACGCGAGCGCGGCAATAGCGTGTTTATCGACGAAAACCTGATTGCCTATCCCGACCAGTGGGCGTATCTGGCAACTATCGGCAGGATCAGCCGGCACCAGGCAGAGGACATTGTGCAGGAGGCTGAGGCCAAGGGCCGGGTTGTCGGGGTGGTGCGCCTTGCCCCGACCGAAGAAGACGAAGAAACGCCCTGGACCGCGCCGCCTTCGCGCCGCCGCAAGGAGCCTTTGCTTGCCGGGCTCCCTGAGAGTCTGGATTTGGTTCTGGCCGACCAGATTTATGTCCCCAAAGAGCATCTTTCACCAGCCCTTCGCAATCGGCTGCTTCGCCTCGCCGCATTTCAAAATCCTGAATTCTACAAGGCCCAGGCCATGCGGCTGTCAACCTTCGGTACGCAACGGATCGTGGCCTGCGTCGAGGATTTTCCCTTGCACATCGGGCTGCCGCGCGGCTGTCTGGAGGAGATGCAAGGACTTCTCGCGGAGCTTAAAATCAAAACTACCGTTCAGGACGAGCGCTACGGCGGCAAGCCGCTCCCGGTTTCGTTCCAAGGAGAGCTGCGCCCAGAGCAGCAGGCCGCTGCCGAGGCGATGGCGGCCCACGACACCGGAGTTTTATCCGCCACCACCGCGTTCGGGAAAACCGTGATTGCGGCCTGGCTGATCGCGCAGCGCGGGGTCAATACCCTGGTCCTGGTCCATCGCCGGCAACTTCTGGAACAATGGGTCGAGCGTTTGGCGAGCTTTCTGGGACTGCCGGCCAACGCCATCGGCCGCATCGGCGGCGGCCGGAAAAACGCTACCGGCACTTTGGATGTGGCCCTTATTCAGAGTTTGGGGCGCAAAGGTGTAGTTGACGACCGGGTCGGCGACTACGGTCATCTGGTGGTGGATGAGTGCCACCACCTGTCGGCCCGCAGCTTTGAGCTGGTGGCAAGGCGCGCCAAAGCCAGGTTCGTCACCGGTCTTTCCGCGACCGTGGTTCGTAAGGATGGGCATCAGCCGATCATTTTCATGCAATGCGGGCCGGTGCGCTACCGGGTCGAGCCCAAAAAACAGGCACTGGCGCGACCGTTTACCCACACGGTGTTTGTCCGGCCAACCGGCTTTTTGCCGCTTAGGGAAGCCAACCCGGATGTTCGCGCCCAGTTTCATGAGCTTTACGGGGAGCTGATCGCAGATGAGGCCAGAAACCGGCTCGTCTGCGAGGATGTGGCGGCAGCGGTCAAGGAGGGCAGGTCTCCGGTCGTGCTGACGGAACGTACCGAGCATCTTGAGCAATTGGCGCAGCAACTATCCCCGGCGGTCCGAAACCTCATCGTTCTTCAAGGCGGCATGGGCCGAAAGGAACTCAAGGCAGAATTGGCCCGCCTGGCAGCCGTCCCCGAGAATGAAGACCGGGTCTTGCTGGCGACCGGCCGCTATATCGGTGAGGGGTTTGATGACGCCCGACTCGACACGCTGTTTCTCGCCCTGCCGGTATCGTGGCGAGGAACCATCGCCCAATACGCCGGCCGGCTGCACCGACTGCATGACAGCAAACGCGAGGTCCGTATCTATGATTACGCCGATCTCAACGTGCCGATGCTGGCAAGAATGTTTGACCGCAGGTGCCGGGGCTACGAGGCGATCGGCTACACTGTTGAACTGCCAGCGAGCGCCGTACCGGGCTGGCCGGCTGAGGTGGCCCTTCCCGTCGATCCGCAGTGGAAACAAAACTACGCCGCCAGTGTCCGCCGGCTGATTCGCGATGGCGTGGAGAGCCCGCTTGCAACCTTGTTCCTGCACGCGACCCGACCGGTAGCTGCCGACGCCGAAGGTGCGGCCCGAGCCCGGAGCGCCAGCGAGGCGTTCTTATACCGCCGCCTTGAAACCCTGCCACAGACGGCGGGAAAGTTTCGTCTGAACGTGGAACTGCCGATTCCTTTCGATGGCCGGGGCCGCATGGAGGTCGATATGCTTGCTGCCGAGACGCGGGTGGCAATCGAGCTTGACGGCGCCCAACATCTGGCCGATCCCCAGGCTTACCGCCGCGACCGGCGTAAGGACTTGCTGCTCCAGGAAAACGGCTGGTTCGTATTGCGTTTTTTGGCCGAAGACATCGGCACCTACCTTGACGACGTACTCGACACCATCGAGCGCGCCCAGGCCAAGCGGCGCAGAAGCTGACAAAAGCGGTTCTACAGGATTTTTTGTTTCCTTTATGATAGCGTTAAAATGCTATAGACACAAAAGCAGTTGATATTCTCGAACTGCGTGTCCGGAGATTTACCGGTAACCTATTGAGGGGTGACCGGGACGATGGATTTTTCCTTGAAAATCAGGCAAAATCCATTCATTGTGAGGATATGAACCACGACCACAGCTACAAGAACCTCTTTTCACACCCCGAGATGGTGGCGGACCTGCTGCGCGGTTTTGTCCGCGAGGAATGGCCGCTTTAAGGAATCTGGTTGCGGCCCTGTTTCGTCTGGAAAACAGCCGGACGCCGGCGGATGTGAGTTTGGTACTCGAAAAAATTTTAACCGCCACGAGTTTGGAGGAGATGTTTGGCTGAGGGTTCAATGTCCGGACCTGAAAACTCAGGAGTCAGCACTACGTAATCCGGAGACTTGCAGGTAACTTATTGAGGGGCGGAGGGACGGAATGAGAAGACAGGGAATGGTATTCACGGCGGTTTTTCTGAGCCTGGTTGTTTGGGCTGGCCTTGGTTCGGGATGGGCCATGCAATGGCCGGACACCGGCCAGACCAAGTGCTATGACAATGAAAAGGAAATCACCTGCCCCGCGCCGGGCCAGCCCTTCTACGGCCAGGACGCCCAATACCAGGGGCCGGCCCGTTCCTACACCAAGCTCGACGCCCAAGGCCATGACCTGCCCGAGACCGCCGCCTCCTGGACCATGGTGCGCGACAATGTCACCGGCCTTATCTGGGAGATGAAGACCGATGACGGTAGCATTCACGATAAGGATAATATATATAGTTGGTGTGATACCAATCCAGATACCAATGGCGGCGATCCAGGAGGGTGCAACGGAGGTTCGGATACCGAATATTTTATTAAGGCGTTAAACAATACAGCCTATGGTGGCTTTACGGATTGGCGCCTGCCAACGGTGAAGGAACTCTCTACACTTATTAAAGGGGATTGGTCAACACCTGACCTTGATGCCACGTTTTTTCCAAATACCGCATTATATAATTATTGGTCTTCTACAACGGCAGCTTTCCAGCCGGATCAAGCATTTGTCGTATGGTTTCAGGGAGATAATCATTGAACATATACTCCGACACAGAGTAAATATTGTTTGGGCTGTTGGGTATATACTTATGCTCGTGCGGTACGCACTGACAAGCCCTGCTGTTCATCTGGCGCCTTCGTCGATAACAACAATGGTACTATAACTGATACCGAAACTAGTCTGATGTGGGAGAAAGCAACATCTGATTACATTAATTGGGAAGCAGCTCTCAATTACTGCGAGAGCCTTACCCTAGCAGGTTATGATGACTGGCGATTACCAAACCGTAATGAGCTGCATTCTCTGGTTGACTATAGTCGGTTTAACCCGGAAATTGACATTAATTATTTTCCAAGTTCGGTGCCTGGATGTTATTGGTCATCTACAACTAACCTTATTTACGGGATGATATATGCGGCATTGGGGGTGGATTTTGATTTCGGCTATGTTTGTGGCATGGGGGTGAACAAAGGAGGTTCTTGCTATGTCCGCTGCGTCCGCGCCACCCAATCCGCACCACCCATCACCCCCTTCATCTCCCAATCCCCCCTCTCCGGCCCCCCAGGCACCACCTTCACCCTGCAAGGCAACCACTTCACCCCCTCCAGCACCGCAACCCTGCACTTCCAGCGCCCCGACGGCACCGAGTACCCCACCAAAACCCAACCCATCGACTCTTCCGGCAATTTCGAAACCACCTACACCGCCCCCACGGACAAGGCGCCCGGCACCTACGCCTGGTTGGCGGTTAACGGACAAACCGCCGCCAAGAGCAACGTGGTGAGCTATGTGATCGAGGGCACGGCCGGTGCCCTGCACCATTTCACGTTTTCTTCGATTGATGCCCAGCAGGTTGCTCATTCGTTCCCGATTACCATCGAAGCAAGAGACTATGCCGATAACTTGGTCACCTCCTTCAACGGCGAAGCGACCTTGAGTCTTACTGTGGACGCCTACATCACCCCGAACTGGGTTGGATTTGACAATGGTAGAGCAACTGCTGACGTTACTATCCTTGAGCCGTTTTTCATGGTTGCCATTCAAGCCTTGTCTGGCAACATCGGCGGTGAGAGCAATAGGTTTGCCGTGACCGACACAGGATCTTATGTCGGAAGAATCGTAAGCTATGTGGTTGATAATGGCGCCAACAACAATCAACCGCTTGCCGGAGCAACGGTAACCCTGACAAATACGTACGAGGGTACTCCCTTTGACGTCCAGCATACCGATCAAAACGGTTTTTATACTTTTGAAGAAGTTCCCGCCGGGAAGTATTCTGTCCAAGCTACTTATGAGGAGCGAAGCAGCACACCAATATCTCTCGATGTCAGTGCAGGAAAAACCAGTTGGCCTGACAAATTAATCGTGCGAAGTAAAAACCGGCCAGTACTCCTGGTGGCAGGCATTATGGGTTCAGACAAGAATTGGACTGTAGTTTCAGCCTATCCTACATTGCCATATAAGATGCCTGACGACCAGAATGATCTCATTCTGCATAACCCGGGAGAGATTAGCTGGAGTAGATCCTGTTGGCTGGGAGACTATGAGAGAAGTGTTGTCTGGCCGTTATGAAACATTTGACTGCCCTTACGACTGGCGCATATGTGTGGAAA
>CAZDYX010000145.1:4980-8208 GCA_964509775.1 uncultured Desulfobulbia bacterium
CGAGGCTTACAGAAAATATCTCATTGTTAAAATAGAGGAAGCCAAGGCATCCACGGGCTGGGACGAGGTCGATATTGTTGCCCACAGCATGGGCGGGTTGCTGGTGCGAGCATACATTCAGGGGGAATCTTATCATAATGACATCGATAAGTTTGCCATGGTTGGTACCCCCAATCACGGTTCTCTGATTGCCTATTACAATTGGGAAGGCGGCAATCCTGTGCAGGCAGATGAAGTTCAGGAAAACACAACCGACCGGTTTGGGTCGTATTTCTATTCCCATGTGTCAAACAACATTTACAGGGCCATGGAAGGAAAGGAGATGATATTCTGGGGGCCTCTTGGTTTTACCTGGAGGATTTCCAAACCTGAAGCAAGAGACTTCTTTTTAAACAACGTACGGGCACTCAAACAACTCATGCCCACATACGAGGGTTGCTTGCAAGGAGGAGACCCGCCTGCGTCCTGAGATACAAAGAACAAAAACGCTTGGCTTATCGATAAGAACAACCAAGCTCATGTGATTTTAGAAGAGGTCCCTCAAACTCGAATTTTCGGGAGTATGGAAGAAAAAACCGTGGTTACCTTGCCTGTGAAGAAGCCAAGTACCCTCGCAGGTCTCTATGAAGATGGCGAACCGGTTGGCGACCCCATAAAACCGGACTATTCGGGTGATGGCACAGTACCCTGGGATGAAAGTGCGATGCTGGATAATATTGTGGCAACCGGCGATGTTAAAGCGGGCTCACACAGTGGTTTGGTCGGTGCTTTCGCTCAGAGGATCTCTGATTTCCTGGATGCGGGACGGACATTCCCGGCAATGGCGTCCAAGGGAAAAGTCGCCAAGAGCGCGAAGGCAACCAAAGCAACATCTGTCTTGAGTGTTACCGTCCGCAGCCGGGCTGCCGCGTTTCTCACCAATGCTGCTGGCCAAAGATGCGGCATCGATGACAGCACGCAACAAATCTACAAAGAGATTCCCGGCAGTGCGGTGGTGCGCGATCCGTCCGGCGGCAGCATTACCGTCCCCGATCCTACGGCTGGGACCTATACCCTCACTCTAAACGGCTTGGTAACCGAGGAGGCTTATATAACCGCGACCTATATGGATGCAGAGAACTCGGAAGAACTCCAACAGGCGGTCTATTATTCCGCAATGCCAAAGGCCATACAGTTCAGCTTCTCTCAGACGCAAGAACCAAAAATCCAGCTCAAACAGACACCGGCAGCGCCAACCAACCTGACGGCCATCCCCTACGACCAGGACGGCGTCAAGACCGGGCTGACCTGGACCGCTGTAACCGACCCTCATCTAACCGGCTACCGCATTTATAGCCGTCAGGACAATGAACCGGTTCTCAAGCTTCTCGCCACAGTATCAAGTCCGGCAACGACCTATAACACCGGCCAAGCATGGGACGATCCCCGCCGGGTGTATGCAGTGAGCGCGATCAATTCGGACGGCTCGGAAAGTTTTCTTTCAAACTATGCGCAAAACCGTAGCGTCGCCCTGGCCAACTTCTCCGCCACCCCGCTCACCGGCACCGCGCCCCTGAAGGTCCAGTTCACGGATGCCTCCTCCGGAGAGGTGACAAGCTGGCTATGGGACTTCGGGGACGGCGAAACCAGCACGGACCAAAACCCCAAGCACACCTATGATCAAGCCGGCGAGTACACGGTCAAGCTGACCATTCAAGCCACCGAAGGCGCGGATCTGGAGATCAAAAATGCCTACATCTACGTGACCGAAAAGGAACCCTGCCCCTCGGAAAAACTGCTTGAAACCCAGGACAAGAAGAATGGCAAGAATGAGGCCAGGAAGGGTCTTGATCTTTTGCGGGCCTTCCGCGACTCTGTTCTTGCCGGGAGCGAAAGCGGGCAAAGGCTTATTTCCCTCTATTATCACCACAGCCAGGAAATGAATGCGATCATGGCCGGGAATCCCTCCCTGATGCTGAAGACCGGCCGTCTGTTGCTAACGATACTGCCCGCCATCAAGGATGCCATAAAAGACCAGGGCAGGCTGGTTCTCGCCAAGGGAACCCTGGCCGATATCTATAGCCTTATTGGTGAGTACAAGAAGCTGGCCGGCAAAAAACTTGGCTTTGACCTGGAACGGGTGAAACGGTTCCTCAAGGCCCACGGCAAGGAGGAAGGTAAGACCAGGGTGGCCGTTTCCTTCGGCAAATAGGACTATGGTGATATCAGCAACAAGCGGCATACAAAATCATTGTTTCGTCAATCGCACAAGTCATAATATCAAATAAAATAAGGAGAATACAGAATGCCAACAATTTCTATGTTTTATGGTATTCTCATTCGAATGTTCTTTCGAGATATTGAGAAACATCACGTACCACACATCCATGCTGATTACCAAGGTAAAGTTGCTGTGTACTCTATTCTCGACGGAGCATTGTTGGCTGGTGAACTGCCACCGAAAAAGCACAAACTGGTCATCGCGTGGATCGAAATTCATCAAGAAGATTTGTTAGCCGATTGGAGCCTGGCCGTAAACGGTAAAAAACCATTCCCAATCAAAGGACTTGACCAATGAGAATAGCAAAACTCTCTCCACAGCCAACCGGGGTATTATCCATCATTGCAGACGACGGTCGCGTTGGTAATTTTGATGTCAATCCCTATCTTGAATACGAGGCGTTTGAAGCTCTTCGGGATTACAGCGAATTTCAAAAGGTTTACAATGGGGGTTATTTTATCGAATGGGATTGCGGTGCTGATTTGTCAGCGGATACCATTGAAGCACGATGGCAGGTTGTCGGTAAAGATTCCAATACACAATTGCCAAAAGGCTGACGGGATGTGACCTCGCAAGCGTCGCGGATATGGGCTTTGATAAAACCACCAACTATTCGAGGTGACAATGACATCTCCAGCGATATCGTAAGGCAGGCGTTGTTAAGAAAAACCTTGGCCTGACAAAGCGGACACGACGAACGCCCCGGATATCGACTTCGAGACGTTCTAACCGGCGATATCGCGAGCCTGCGGCCTCTTGCCCAACCAAAAAAATCATCGTGCCAAGGTAAATCCGAAACCTTGGGAATCCCGCTTGCGGGATGAAATTGGTTATTGTTACCCAGTGGGTGAGAGTGAAAGCTCAAGTCCCACCTGCCTAAAGCTTAGCCGGCAGGGCAGTAGTGAAACCTGAGGGCAAAACCGGCAACGGAAGTCCGAAGCCAGGTGGATCAAGGATTCAGGCTCTGT
>CAZDYX010000146.1:0-8183 GCA_964509775.1 uncultured Desulfobulbia bacterium
CATGTTAAGTGGATAAACGGTTTGGTGTAAATGGTTCACTTTTTTGTATTGCACCGGTCCTTTGGTATCTGAAATAGGCGGCACAGGCCCCTTCGCTGGACACCATGGTCGCGCCCAGAGGGTGACTAGGCGAACATTCCTTGCCATAGGCCTTGCAGGTATAAGGCTTGGCCAGTCCCTGCAATATGATGCCGCAAATGCATTTCTCGCTTTCCCGGGTCCGGATCGCGGTCAGGGCAAAAAGCTCTTCCGCGTCATAGGCGGCAAATTCCCGGCGCAGCCGCAGGCCGCTTGCCGGGATCTCTCCGATCCCCCGCCACTTCTGGTTGCAGGTTTCAAAAACCGTGTTTATCGCCTGCCGGGCCGTTTTATTGCCTTCTTGCCGCACCACCCGGCGGTACTGGTTTTGGACCGAATAATCCTTGGCCTCCGCCATTCGTACGACCATAAGGATCCCGGCGAGGAGATCCAGGGGCTCAAAACCCGTGGGCACGATGGGAACCGCAAACCGCTTGGCAATGGGCTCGTACTCCTGCCACCCCATGACCGCGCAGACGTGCCCTGCCGCCAGGTAACCCTGGACCCGGTTCTGCGGCGAGGAGAGGAGCGCGGTCATTGCCGGCGGGACCAGGACATGGCTTGAGATGATGCTGAAATTGGTCAGCCCCTCACGCCGGGCCTGGAGCACGGCCATGGCATTGCCCGGTGCCGTGGTCTCAAAACCGACGGCAAAAAAGACCACCTGCCGGTCCGGGTTTTCCCGGGCCAGGTTAACTGCCTCAAGAGGTGAGTAGACAATGCGTACATCCCCTCCCTCGCTTTTCACCATAAAGAGGTCCTTCTCGCTGCCCGGGACCCGGAGCATGTCACCGAAACTGGTAAAGATAACCTCCTTCCGACCGGCCAGATGAATAGCCTTGTCCAATTGCTCCAGGGGGGTCACACAGACCGGACAGCCCGGACCGTGGACCAGTTCGATTTCCTCGGGCAGCAACTGATCAATACCGTACCTCAAGATCGAGTGGGTCTGCCCACCGCACACCTCCATGATCACCCAGGGCCGGGTCATTGTGCGCCTAATCTCGGCGAGGATTTCCTTGGCAATGTAGGGATCGCGAAATTCGTCAAGGTATTTCATGTCCGCCTCCCTTATCCCCTTCCGGCAGGGGGCGGCCGAAGATATCCGTACCCCGGTCCCGGGTTGTCGCAATCAGCTCATGCCAGACAGCAAGGCTTTTCATGGCCTCTTCTTCGTCAATGACAGACAGGGCAAAGCCGGCATGGACCACGGTGTACTCTCCTATCCTGATGTCTGGAACCAGATCAAGACAGGCGAGTTGCACCGTGCCGCTATAATCGATTTTTCCCATCCGCATTCCCCCTTGATCCATGATCTCGACAACCTTACCCGGAACTGCGAGACACATATCATTTCCTCTCGTTTTAAGGATGAACCTGCTGGCTTCTATTTTCGCAATTGCCCCGGCTCCGTATCCCTGCCATCACTGCCCCGCCTGTCCAGCACCTGTCGAACGATCATCTCAAGGTCATGGGGGATGAGCGGCTTCATGACAAATTCGCTGATCCCTAGCTGTCGGGCCTTGTCCGGCGTAATGAGGGTGTTGAAGCGGGGGGGGAGGATGATCGGCATATCCGGTCGCAGGCGCGAGATCTCCCGGCTCAATTCGATCCCGGTCAGGTGGGGCATGGTCTGGTCGGTGATGACGAGGTCGAAACGGTGCGGATCATGGCGGAAGAGTTCCCAGGCCTCGATGCTCGAGACCCGGGTGGTCACGGTATAGCCGAGCCGGCTCAGTAACTTCTGCCCCATATGGACAATAGCAGGCTCATCGTCGACAAGGAGGATATGTTCGGCGCCGCCCATGCCCTTTTGGTCCGCCGTATCCGCAACCGCCACCTCACCCCTGACCCGGGGGAGATAGATGGTAAAGGTGCTTCCCTTCCCCGGTTGGCTCTCGACCTTGATTATCCCGCCGAGATCGATGACGATGCCATGGACCACCGAAAGCCCCAGTCCGGTCCCCTCGCCCACCCCCTTGGTGGTGAAATAGGGCTCGAAGATGCGATCGACGATCGCCTGCTCTATCCCCTGGCCGGTATCGCTTACGGTCAGGAGGAGGTAATCGCCTTCGTTAAGGCCGGGGTTTATTCGGGCGGTCTCCTGATCGACCGTTACGTCGGCAAGGCCCACCAAGAGCGTCCCCCCTTTTTCGCGCATGGCGTGATAGGCATTGGTGCAGAGGTTCATCAATACCTGGTGGATCTGGGTCGGATCGGCCATGACCGGACCGGAATTCGGGTCGATCTCCTGGACTATTTCGATGGTGGCCGGGATGGTCGCCCGAAGAAGTTTGATCGCCTCCTTGATGATGGAGGCAAGCTGCATCGGCTGGCGGACCTGTTCGCTCTGACGACTGAAGGCAAGTATCTGCCGGACCAGGTCCCGGGCCCTACGCCCGGCCTTGATCACGTCGTCCAGGTCCGAAAGAGAGGGGTTTCCGGCCGGAATATTGTATTTGGCGAGCTGGGCAAAGCCAAGGATGGCGGTGAGGATATTGTTGAAGTCATGGGCCACCCCGCCGGCCAAGGTGCCGATGGCCTCCATCTTCTGGGCCTGAAGGAGCTTGCGCTCGACCTCCTTTTCATGGGTTATGTCACGCTGAACGAAAACATGGTTGATGATCTCCCCATTGCTGTCCCGGATAGGGGAGATGGTGGTTTCCGTGTCATAGGGCGCGCCGTTTTTCCTCCTGCCGGTAAAATGGCCGCACATGACCCTGCCCCCCTGGATTATATCCCAGATCCCCGGCAAGGGTGTCTTTTCCGGCTGGTCACCGATGAGGATATCGACGGGCCGGCCGATGACCTCCTCCCGGGCATAGCCGCTCAACCGCTCCATGGCCGGGTTGACGTAGCTGATATTCCCCTGCTGATCGGTGATGATACAACCCTCCACGGTTTGTTCGATGGCCGTGGCCAGCCGCAGCCGCTCTTGTTCGTCCAGTTTTTTCCGGGTGATGTCACGGCTCAGGTGGACCACCTGGACTACCTTGCCCTCCTGGTTCTTGATCGGCGAGGTGGAGATCTCGGTATAGATCTGCAGACCGTCAAAGGTGTAGTGTACATGCTCGGCCGTCATGAATTTACCGGTCGCCACCGTCTCCTGAAGGGGGCAGAAATGGTCCGGAAGCGAACAGGGGGCGGAACGGTTGTGGGTAACCTCATAGCAGGTCCGGCCCAGCACCTCCTCTGCACCGAGAAGGCCGTTCTGCATTAACAAGGCATTATTGACTCGCAGTATTCTGAGGTCCTGGACATCGATGACCGCGAGCCCTTCATTCATGCTGTCCAGGACCACCGAGAGAAAGTCGAGGGATTGTCTTAGTTCATCCTCGGCCCGGAGCCGATCGAGGATTTCTCTTTCGAGTTCCCGGTTTTTCCGGTCCAATTGCAGGGTACGGCTGCGCACCGTCTTTTCGAGCTCGATATGCCAGTTTTGCAACTGTTCGACCATGGTATTAAAGGTAGCGGCCAGCACACCCAGTTCATCCTTGCAGACGATATGGGCCCGGGCCGAAAGGTCACCATCCTTGATCTTTTGGGCGGTATTTGCTAAGGTTTTGATGGGCCAGGTCAGCCAGTTTGCGATCAGAACGGTCAGCGACAGGACGATTATCAAAAAAATCGCGCTCACCGTCGAGACGCATAACAGATGATGCTCAAGCGGGGCAAATACCTCAGCCTTGTCCTTTTTGACCACCATCTCCCAGACCGTTTCCGGGGTAACCCGGATGTGTCGGAGGGCCGCGAGCACCGTTACCCCCCGATTGTCCTCGGTGATGAAGCTACCCTCGTTGCCAATGGATTCTTGCACCAAATTTTCGAGATGGTCGTAGATTTTGGGTGCCGGGCCTGCGGCGAGAACCTTTTCCACCTTGTCGACCAGGCTGATCTCTCCGCTTTCTCCCAGCCCCTTGTCGGTAAGGAGCAGGGAGGAAAGAAAGGGCGCGGGATCGACATGCATGATCAGAAACAACCCTGTCCCTTTCTTATCCTCTAGGTGATTTTTGTCCGCGGATGCAGGACCGGCATCGACGGCGCTCGAAAAGTGTAAGTCGGTCTTGTTGTTGCCTGCGGAATCCTTTAACACACACAACAAACCATTGTTTGAGCGCATAACCATCGCACAACAGTCGGGACAGAGCATCCTCCCGATACCTTCGCCCACCTCGTTGTCCTGCGTCGAGGCGATGATGGCGCCGGTCGAGGCCTCCACGATCTGCAGCTTTTCTCCTTGGCGGTAGTCCGACTTGAGATGGTCGAGGTTGCTTGCAACAGCGCGGTAAACAGCGGTCGGCAGAATCGCGGCCCGCAATTGCTCCATACTTACCCCGGGACCCCGGCCGTTGCTTATAAGGGCGTGAAGCTCCGCGGTCAGGGCGGCAAGTTTCGGACAGTGCGAGATCGCGGCCGCGTCCTTTTTCCGCTCCTCAAGCCAAAGAAGCAGCCGTTCCTTTTTAAGATCGGCCACCAGGGAGAGATTGTTCAGCACCTCGTTTTCATACATCCCGGCCTCGCCGATATACGCGGTGTAGGGTATCCCATATATGTGGACCAGTTCAAGAATCGTCATTATTCCGACAAAGAGCAGGATGAAACAGGCCTGCAGCCTTATCCGCAGGGAACATCGGTATTTGGGGAAAATCTTTCCAAGAAACGCCGCATGACATTGCCGCAAGAAACCAGTCATAGTTTTTTTACTCCCTCGCATCACCCGGACGTTATGAGAAAGAAATGCACCATTTCAATGATTCTATCAAGAGGAAATTGGTAAGAAAAGAGGAGGTCAGTTTTTTTTCAGAAACAGTAGTTGGACGCTAGCCTAAGAGGTCAGCCAAAAACCAACAGTTAATCATGTCAGGAGTCAACATCCGGGAGCCAGATAAGGAAATCAGCGATGACATACTCCATTGCACCTGGCGAGATGTCAGTCAACCACGGGAAGCGTATTCACGGGGCATTCTGACTCCTGAATTCTGACAACCCGAGCAGTTACAAATATTTTTCGATTCTTATCGTGGAAGACGAGACGTGTATAATACGGCGAAGAAAAAATGTTGAAGCGTAGTAGAGTGGTGGGTATAATCGACTTAAACGGTAATCTTTTCGATACCTTTGCCGGTGCCTCCCTGCGCTGCTGAGATATGGTGCTCGCGATGACCGCAAAAAAGACAAAACCTGTAGACCCATCGGTTACGCTCGTGCATGAATTAAGGACCGATATCATCTCTCTTTTTGAAGAAGTCGTCGGCAACGACAATATTACCTTCCCGAACCCGCATCTCCTGCCATGCTGGAAGGTCATGGATTGCAAGATGAAGGAATGCCGCCTTTACGGGAAGGAAGAGGCCTCCCGCTGCTGGCAGAAGAGCGGGACATACTGCGGCGGCAGTCCGCAGGGAGGGTTTGTCCAGAAATTCGGCACCTGCAAAAAATGCCCGGTCTTTAAGAAATCCTGCCCCTCCATCGTGGAGGAGATCGGCGAGCACTTCAACAACATGGTACATCTTTTAAAAAAACAGAAAGAGGAGATGTTTAAAAAAAAGGACCAGGTCGAGTCCTTGAACCGCGAGTTCCTTCTCGCCCTGGAACAGCTTGACAGCAAAAACCGGCAGATCCAGGAGATGATGATCACGGACAAGCTGACCGGTCTTTATAACCGCTACCATCTGGTGACCGTGCTTGAGGATGAGACGGCGAGGAGCCATCGTTACCAGCATCCCTTGGCCGCGCTCATGATCGATATCGATAAATTCAAAAGCTTTAACGACAACTACGGCCATCTGGCCGGCGACCAGATGCTCGCCTATATCGGCAGGCTCATTAAGGAAAACATTCGGAAATTCGACCGGGCCTTTCGCTTCGGAGGCGAGGAGTTCGTTGTCATCCTGCCCGAGACGGATATCATCATGGCCTATGTCGTTGCCGAGCGGCTGCGGAAGGGTTTTAGTGAAAAGATCTTTGCCGTGAGCAGCAAGGAAAGAATGGACAAGGAAACGGCCTCCCGCACGATCAGCATCGGCATCTCCCATTACGCCGGAGAGATGAGCATCGAGGAGTTCCTTAACCAGGCGGACAAGGCCCTCTATAGCGCGAAGGCCAAGGGCGGCAACCTGTGCGTCCGCCACGACGAGGAATAGTCTTTTGCCCGGCTTGATCAGAATGGACAAGAAAGACATCCGCTGGAAACAACGATTTCAGGGTTTTGCGAAGGCGTTTTTACGGTTGAAAGAAGCCGTGGAAATGACGGAATTAACCGAACTCGAACGGAATGGCTTGATTCAGCGTTTTGAGTTCACGCTCGATCTTTCCTGGAAGACACTGAAAGATTTCTTAGAGGAAAAGGGATTTGCCTTTAAGCCATCGCCGAAGGATACATTGCGACTGGCGCAAGAGAGCGGTTATATCTCATATGCGCAAGAGTTGATCGATGGGTTGGACATTAGAAATGAACTTTCCCACGATTACAGCGGTGAGAAGTTTGAACGTTCGGAGAAGCAGTTACGAGAAGAAACCTTTGTGGTGCTCGAAAAACTGTACCTTTTTCTATTGCATGAAGATAGAAATGGCTAACTAGTGCCTGAACGGAAATTCGGGTTTCACGGATATTAGGTCCTTTAGGTCCCTTGAGTCCTTTGGGAATTATGGGAATAATGGGACTTCTGGGAGTTATGGGACCTATACAAGCAAGGCTGGATCAGCTCCAACCCGACTTTCCGTTCAGGCACTAACTAAGCTCGGACGATGAGTAAAATTGATAGAAATGCCTTCGGCCTTACCGACAGGGATATGAATACGTTGCGGGATATTCTCAGCAAGTATCCCGCGGTTCAAAAAATCTGTGTCTTTGGTAGTCGGGCCAAGGGAATCTATAAACCAGGTAGTGATATTGACCTGGCTGTCATGAATGATGGTGTAACGGAATCGGATATCAGCAGAATGCAAAGCGATTTTGCTGACAGCAGCCTGCCCTATCGGGTCGACTTAATCAATTATCCTACCCTGAAGCATCCCGAACTAAAAAATCATATAGACAGGGTCGGGGTGCCAATTTATCAAAAAAAGTAACTGTCAGGATGGTGCGTCAGGCGGCCTTTGCCCTGATTTCGTCAAGCAGGTCCGGATGGACATCGAGCAAGCGCAGCAGGTGCAGCGTCGCAACGACTTCCATCAAACTGAACCAGTGCCGGCTGCCATTAAGACTGCCCAATTACGTTCATCTAAGAAGTTGAGGTATAGAGCCCAATTGGACGAATTTGTATTTCTGATCGAACTGGTTATTGGCGACCGTCTCTATGACCATGACTGGGTAAAGTGTCGCACGATACCGTTTTTCCAACTTTATTCGAGTTTCAGGCATGAGAAGCCTAATGACATGGAGATGTCGTGGGTTATACGACGGCCATCTCATGACTACTGGAAGATTACGGCTATAACATTGAGTTTATTTTTTTGATATTCTGGTCGTCAGATTCAATACTGATAACTATATCTTTTGTGAAGAAGCACTCCCTGGTTGGTAGAGATAATAAAGGACACGACGTCGTTTTGGTCTTTGAGGCAAGGAGTCATGTCACCCCATGAGTTCCCTGATGTCTGGTGATGGATACGATTTGATCCGGCATTTGCGCGCCCATACATGGAACATGGATGACATGATGACCTTATCCTTAATAAGGACGACATACTCTGGCGGTATCCTTAACCGGCCTTTATGAGCACCGTTTTACACCCCATAAGGGTGGAATGGAACAGGAAAGGTTTCGGCGGCGAAGAAAAGACCACGGATTAGATCAGAGTGGCTACTCTGCTTTAGGTTTTCTGGAAAAATTATCTTGGAAGGGGGAGGGTGTCGGATTTGTATTTCCTGGGATTGCTACCCAATTCTCTCTCCAGGGTAGCAATAGGGTAGCAAAACGAAAAAAGGACTTACCAATCATCTGGATAAGTCCTTGATTCTACTGGTGCCCCCGGTAGGAATCGGACCTACGGCACCAGGATTAGGAATCCTGTGCTCTATCCACTGAGCTACGGGGGCAAATTAAATTTTTTCGACCTGTGCGGGTAGCCCCAAAGGGGCATGACATACCAGCCCAGGGCAA
>CAZDYX010000147.1:0-8154 GCA_964509775.1 uncultured Desulfobulbia bacterium
CCCGGTGGAGAAGCAGACGGTGTGCCAAGTGGGGTTTTGCCGGATGCCGGTTATTGAGCCCCGCCCTTTGCCGACCCCGTTTGCGATTTGATACAACATGCTCGTCATGGTTCGATCATCAACAGTTTGGCTATCGTCGGGGAAGATCGGGCAGTCATTGAAGAAAGCGGCCATCCGTTCAAGAAAGACCTTGGTCGAGTCCCAGGAAAAAACCAAGCCGCCGGCCTCCTTGTGCGGGTTGCCCCACACGCTCGCTGCGAGTTCCAGCACCGTTGTCTTGCCTTTGGAGGTCTCGCCCCAGAAGTCGATGATGAAGTTCGGCGCCTTGAGCATCCGCAGTAAGGGCGCAGCAAAGGAGGCGTAAAAGGCAAAGGCCGCCAGGGGATACTTCAGCGTCCCGGCGACAAACTCCCGCCATTGCGGATACTTCCCCTCCGGCTTCATCGCCTTGACGAATCGCTCGAAGCCCGGCTCAGCTATAAACTCGATAGCGAGTTCCTTTTCATTCGAAGATAGCCTCTTGCCTGCCCTTGCTACCATCTTGTGCAGGATGAAGATCATTCGCTCCTGGACCGTTTTCCAGCCCACGCCCTTGACCACGTGAGACAGCTTGATCATGTCGAGGTTGCAGGCCTCGAAGGCGGAGAGATATTCGATCATCCGCTTGACGTTGACGCTGCTCACTTGCAGACCATGGTCCGAGAGTTCCACGAACTTCTTCATGTCCATGATCGTGCGCTTCGGGACCCAGAGCCTTTTCCATTTCCGGCGCTGCTTAAAGGTGATCTCTACCTCCTCGGTTTCGGTGTCCACGTTCAGGGCGCAACCGGTAATGAAAAGGGGTGTATAAAGAACTGGCCGCTTAGTGGATCCGTCCTTGTAGTAGACGCTCTGGAGAACGCGGTCCTCGCTGACCTCGAACCCTTCAGGTTCAATGAACTTGATACCGCCGATCTCCTTTATCTCCCGGGCGACATCCTTGGCATTGTCAATGAGCCGCTGGAAGTCATCTTTGGTCTTCCTCAGTGTGACAAAGAAATCCGTCACATCCTTCTTATCCTTGCTGCCGTCCATTATGGCCGGCCACTGAATCGCCTTTACGCTTTTAGCCGTGCCGGTAAGAGACATGGCCACCTTCTGAGTGCCTTTTTGCCCTGTGTCGTCGTTGTCATAGGCAAGGATCACGTTCAGGCCCTCAAATGGCGCATTCCATTCCCTTTGCCAGGTAAGGGCGCCACCGGTCCCGCAGACGGCCGGAAAGCCGTTCTGATTAAGGAGAAGGGCCTTGAACTCGCCCTCAGCGATTACGATAAAGGGAAGATCCTTCTTGATCACGTCCTCCGGATAGAGACAGACCTTTGAGCCTCTCAACTGAATGCCCTTGTGCTCTTTGATATTCCACTTCCCGGTCTCGACCTCAATAGGAATGACAAACCGTTCGTTCTGAAAGCCAATCCGGTGCTTTTCGATAGTCGGCAGGGATAGACCATATTTGTCTTGAAACGCCTTGAGTGCCTCTTCGTTTTTCATGAGTTGCCGATGGAGTATTCCCACCTGCTCAATGGCGAGGCGTGCGGGGCGCCGGGGTGCGGCAGGGGCTTTCTTTGTGGGCTCGCTCTTTGCCGTGGGCGACTTTCCAGGACCGGCAAGCCCCTCCTCGGTCTTGATTTTCGCCATGGCTTCCTTGAAGGGGATGTTATAGAGCTTCTCGATAAATTGAATGGCATTGCCGCCGCCGCAATTGCTGTGGCAATAAAAAAGGCCCGTTTCCATGTTCACGTTGAAAGACGGATTCTTCTCCGAGTGCAGAGGGCAAAGGGCCTGAACTTCCTCCTTCCCGTTAATGCGGAGCTCTGGGATATGCCGTTGATAAAAGCTTGGATAGTCGAGTCGCTTTAGCAATTCATCCGCTTCAGTCATTACTTGTTTCCCCTGGTCTCATGTTTTGGGCCTCGACTGCCGGCCGCGGTGTGATCGCCCTTCTGGTATGCCAGGCACTTGATGCTTTCCATCACAATCCGCGCCCCGTTGGTGGCAGCGTTGAGCTCGGCCAGCTCGTGGAGCAGTGACCTGAAAGGCATGTTGGAGCCGATCTTGTAGGTCCGGTTGCGGAAGTCGAGGTAACAGACCTCCCCATCGACAAAGAACTTCCCATGGGCATGGAGCCATTCAAAGCAGATCTGGCCAAATTCATCCCAGTCGAACTTGTGTTTATTGGCTTTATCTTTGACCCACTCGGTATAGATACTTATCAGCATCCTTAACGGTGGATCGCCATTGTCCTTAGCCAAGCCGAGCTTAGCCTTCAGTTCATCGAAATCGTCGGTCATGCATGTACCTCAGTCATTGCTGGTTTCCCCTGTCCTGGTTTGTTGTGCCTCGTCTGCCAGCCGCCGGTGCATCTCTTCAACAGTCCACCGGGCAAGCATCCGCAGAAACATGTCCACGTGTGGAGGGATATCCTCCGGCCGATTTGAGGGTTGAACGTCGGTTTGTAAAGCCTTTGTCTTTGCCATGCGCAGATTAGCCATCCCGGCTCTATACGGTTTTGATGACGCCTAGAAATAAAAAAGCCAGGTCAAAGGAGAAAACCCCCTTGAATCCTGGCTGGCTGGCTGAAAGCTCGCTGGCTTGTGGCTGGCTGGCCGTATTTTTTCAGTTCAGAAGAAACCCTCCCCTGGAGGTCTTTTTCAGTGTTCGAGTAGCGGTTGCGTGAACTTGGCCATTTTCATCGGTCTCAAGTACGATAACCTCTTTTGGGAATATGCCGTCTCCATTCAAATAGATCCGGTTCCCTTCAACTCGTTCTTCAATTTTTTCCTGCTGTTGCTTCATAATGGCTGTCTCCGTATTTTTTGTTTGACAACCGGGCATCCCTTGGCTAGAAAAAGGAACCGGTTTTAGTTGATGGGATACGCCGGACCTTGGCCGCTTGCATCTGCCTTGCAAGCGGCCTTACTTTTTCCGATTATTGTTCACGATGGCTTTAATGGCCGTTAACTCGGCCTCTTTAGCCATAACTACCTCTTTTACTTCCAATTCGTTAAATTTCCCTTGCGATAGGCCAAGTTTTAACTGCTGGGCGGAAAGCTTATTAATTGGCGTTGTTTTAATGCACATGCGGACGTTGTCAGCAATGCCATGAGGGGTGAAGGCCTCACACAAGAAAAAATAACCGTTCAGATAGTCCTCAATCAATTTCAGGCTTGACTCTCGAATATGATCTATAACAGTGTCTTCATGTTGGGACAGATAATTGTTGAAAAAGTCGATACAGCAATTTAAGAGCACAACCTGTCTTTGAAACTCATAAAAAATTGGCGCTTCGACTAAGAGACCCCCCTCAGGTATGTAGAAATATTCGTTAATGTCTGATTCAAATCGGGCGCGTAGTCGTTTGAGGGTGTCCAAGGACAAGCCGTATCTGTTCATCATTAACAACCAATTTTCGCCCGCCTTTATGTCCTTTGTTGACATGTAATCGTCAGCCTTGTGGCGATATCGTGGGCTTGTCATAACTCCGTGGTCTATCAGTACCCTTATTTTTTCGGCTTTTTCCTCTCCGTCATCAGGCAGGGGGCGGAGAAAAGCTCCAATGCCATTCAACCAATTGATGTGCTCCGAGATGTGCATGCCAATATGCTCGGGTTGGTAATATTCTTGCTCCCCCGCAGAGTTGGTTGTTGAACTAAGCAATCGGTAAATCTTGCCATCGACTTCGATATACGAATCCGCAAGCTGCTCTTCTTTAACAAAACGAAATGGCGGATTGTACGCATCGTCATATATTAGAGTAAGTTCGAAATGCTTGAACGCTTCGATACAGCTTTCCGCTTCACCATTTGACCTCTCAAATAACTCGATGGCGGAAACTACTCTGTGAAAATTTCCCATGTCGTCAGAATGGATTACATGTGGATTGATCCTTGCCGTCAATCCCAGTTTTTTTATATCTTCTATGCTTTGCCGGTAACGAAATTGGAGTTTTCGAATGCTCACAGCTTCAATAACATCGGAGTAGTCAAAATGCCGCCACCTGCCGCTTCCCCGAGGTTCAGGGAGAAGGCCCTGTTCGACCCAAAACTTAACAGTTCGAACCGTTACCTGAGCATTTGGGATGCCCTTTAGGCTATTGTTGATCAAGTCAACAAATTCCTGGTAATAATATTTCTCCATTCTCACACCTAGTTAAGCAGATTGAAGCCGTAGCACACAGTTGCAATTGAATCTACTGGGCGCAAGAAGTCAAGTTTTATTTTATGCTTTGCAGCGCCACGCCCCCATTACGCCCGAAAGGAATAATCCTGACCTGCCCCGTCAGGTCCGTTTAAGCCCCAAAATCGCCTCCCCGCCTCTGAGTTGCCTGATATACCCCATGCAGGTCTCTTTCAGCGCTTCGGCCTTCTCCCTCATCTCCCCACCCCGGCTGATTACGATATCCAGGTTGCTGACAGCCTCCCGGAGGTTGTTCGCCGCGACTTCTCGGGAGATGAAGGCGCCCTGGTCGACCATACTGATAAGGTCAGCAGCCCGCTTCGTAAGCCAGACGTCGCTTTTGTGGTACTGGTCAACGTAGCCGCTGAGAACTTGCTCCTGGTGGCCAAGGTAGAGTTCGATGAGTTGCGAAAGGCCCCATCTCAGATTGTCCGCCTGGGTATTCTTCACCGGAGCAAGACGATCAGCGAGGTCTTGATCAGCAAATTCGGCAAGGTTAGAACTTCTGAGCAAGGCCCCGAAGGCCCGGAGCGCAAAGTTGTGATCCGTGAGGGTATTGTAAATTTCCGTTACACAGCCGGGGTCAAAGTCGCCCTCTCTTTTGTCTTCTGCCATGGTGATGTTCCTCCTCTATAAGCCAAATTGGAGTCTTGAAACGGCATCGATCTTCTTTTCGTCGGACGTGTGAAGGTACTTCTCCGTGGTCCGGATGTGGCTGTGGCCCAAGAGCTCCTGGACGGTCCGGAGGTCAACGCCCTTGTCCAAGAGCGTAGTGGCAAAGGTGTGGCGCGTGGTGTGCGGCGTAACCCGCTTGGCTATCAAGGCCGCCTTCTTTACCCGCTTGATCAGGCAGTCAACGGCCTTGGGGGTGAGTGGAGCCACCAGGCAGTTGCCACGTTCGCCCAGGGTATAAAAGAGCGGCCGGCTCTCACCGGTGCCTACATCGCCAGCGCCCTTCCTCAACGCCTTGTGATAATCGAGCACTGCCTCCACCACCTCCTCATTCAGGGCAACGCGCCGGTGCTTCTGGCCCTTGCCGATCACGTCAACAACCGCCTGGTTCCGGTACGTCGTCAGGCTTGCGGTCGTAAGGCTGCACACCTCGGCCTTCCGTAGGCCCGAGGAGAGCATTAGGAGCTGAAGGGCATAATCACGCTTGCCCTTCAGTGTGCGTCGGTCTGGGACCCGCAGGCATGCCTTAATCTCCGCCTCGGTCAAAAATTCCGATACCCTCTTTGGCTTCATCGATGTTTTTCTCCTGAAATGTTACCGGCTGTTACCAGCCCCGTTACCATTCAAAAACCCTGTAAATTCAATGAGGTTACCGGTGTTACCGTCGTTACCGGCTGTTTTTGCAGATGCAATATTGAGTCTGTCAAACCTCTCGATCACCGGCCAGGGGATGACCACGAGCCTGCGCGTTTTGGAAAAATTGCCTTGGCGCACGCGCTTAGCAATTGTGAAATGCCTTTGGTCGGTTATGATCCATTGCCGCTTGGCCCACCCGCGCCGGATTATCCTTTCCGGGTAGCCTTCCTTTTTCAGCACCTCGGTGAGCTTGTGCGGGTAAATGCCGACATACTCCCCGTCCCGCCAGACACCTAATGCCTCCCGGCCGGTCACCTTAAAAAAACTCACGTTCGTGCTCGCCCAGCCAAGGATAAACTCCATCGCCCTGGTCGATATGTCAGTGCTGGCAGGGGATTCACTCTTGAGAAGGCGTTCAACCGTTTCCCGGAACGCCGGGGTTCTGTTGAGATCCTCCAGCCGCCCCACGCCGGTCCTAATCCGCTCAACCTCGACCCCGGCCAGCTTTTCCAGCCGCCGCCTGGTGGTGATCAGGTTGCACTCGGCCTTGAGCCTGCGGCATTCGTCCTGCATCTGCGCCCAGGCGTCACGCGAATTGACCGCCGCTCCCTTGTGCCAGTAGTCATGGAGCACTTGGTAGCATTCGCGTTGATAACGGATGATGACCTCCCGGCGAGGATCGTTCTCAGCGTATAGAGAGGCATCGATCTTGAACAGCCAGCCGTTGAGGTAATGGAGAGGGAGACAAGTCATGTCATAGGTCTTGCCATCTTTGCCAGTTGTGGGCAGTTCGTCCACAACTGATCCTAAAACTGGATCACTCTTTATTGTCTTCAGTTGTCGTGACCAGTCCAAGCCCATTCGTTCCACTATGGGTTTCATGACTACGTGGATATTGTCTTGCGTTTGGATGCAAGCAATCTGATCACCGTAGAACTCGACGGTTGCGGACAGTCTCTCCATAAATATGCTCTCCCTTGTCATTATTGATACGCGATGGTTGCTAATTATCACTGTTAGTAATCTTTAGTCAAGCACAAAAAGAAACCAATAGCAATTTTTATTGACAAACTCTACCAAGCATATATCATCGATCACTAAAGGAGAGTGATGTCATGAAATTGTACACAATGCCCGAAGTGGCCGAGATTCTAAAAGTCCATGTCAACACAGTGCGAAGACTATTGAAGGCGAGCAAACTTGAAGCGGTAAAGGTGGGTAATCAGTATCGGATATCCGAGGAACAGTTAAACGCGTATCTGAATAAGCATACCGTAAAGGGGAAAAATGGAGACGCGGTAGATCCGTAACAGCACCTACCCCAAGCCAGCAAAGGAGCCAGCCATGGGCTTTTTCGACTTTCTTTTTAGAAAATCCAAATTTAAAAAACCTGCATAACTACCAATCTCCACAGTCACTCATGGAGGCACAAATGGACTTCATTGACAAGATTCGCGAGCTATCCGTCCGTATTCCGAAGCAACTCGACAACATACAAACAGAAGAAGCAACCAAGCATGCCTTAATTATGCCGTTCATAGCAGCCCTCGGGTACGACGTATTCGACCCAACCGAAGTCACCCCGGAACTGTGCGCTGATATCGGAGTCAAGAAGGGCGAGAAGGTCGATTATGCAATACTGCGAGACGGAAAGCCGATCATATTGTTCGAATGCAAACACCACACTGCCGAGCTTGGCAAAGTGCACGCGTCACAACTGTATAGGTATTTCAGCGTTACGGAGACTCGCTTCGGTGTCTTGACGAACGGAGTGGTCTATTGGTTCTACACTGATCTTGAAGCACCGAACAAAATGGATGAAAAGCCGTTCTTTGAATTCAATATGCTCGACATCAAAGATACCGCCGTGGAAGAGCTAAAGAAGTTTTCAAAGTCTTCCTTTGATTTAGAGTTTATCCTCACCACGGCGGCGGAACTAAAATACACCAGAGAAATAAAAAGGCTTCTGGTTGAACAAATGCAGGAACCAACCGACGAATTCGTGCGCTTCTTTGCTTCAAAAGTATATGGCAGCAGAATGACGCAGGCCGTCCGCGAGCAGTTTAGTCAATTGACAAAACAGGCCTTCAAACAACTCGTAAACGACCTGATTAACGAGCGCCTGAAGTCTGCCTTGGCCTCGGACACAACAACCTCTTTGCCACCAACGGCCGAGACTTCGCCTGTTGCTGCCAGCCCGGCCGCCATATCCTCCCCAGAATCACCGACAGCCAACACGACGACTGAGGAGGAATGGGAAGGCTATCATATCGTGCGTGCTATCCTCCGAGAGGTCACAACCCCGAAGAGGGTCGCAATGCGGGACGTCCAAAGCTACTGTGGCATTCTGCTGGACGACAACAACCGCAAACCCATTTGCCGCCTTAACTTCAACAGCGCGCAGAAGTACGTTAGCTTTTTTGACACTGAGAAAGAGGAACGTGTTCCCATTGGAGATCTTGACGACCTGTACAAGTACGCAGACCGATTGAAGGCAGCAGTCACGAAGTACGAGGCCAAAGGGGCAGCGGCAAGGCCATCCACGCCATGAGTTGGCAGAGACATGGGATGCCCCAAAGCAGAGATTTTTTTGGGCCGGATGATTTTACTGAATCGAGAGTGACTCGCCTC
>CAZDYX010000148.1:0-8141 GCA_964509775.1 uncultured Desulfobulbia bacterium
GGAATCCAGAACTACACTGGATTCCAGCTAAAAGCATGCTGGAATGACGAACCAAGGGAAGCTTTCCAATTTTAAATGTTTATCAAAAATTCGTAATTACAGGAAGATCAACAACACTTCTTTGTTTTTTCAAACAAGATAAGTGGTAAGTCACTAAAGAAGAGAACAGGACAATGAGCGAATACCAATACTACGAGTTTCAGGCCATCGACCGCTCTCTTACCGAACAGGAGATGCAGGAGTTACGTTCCTGTTCCACGCGTGCCCGCATTACCCCGCGGAGTTTTGTCAACGACTATGCCTGGGGCCGTTTCAAGGGTAATGTGGACAGGTGGATGGAGAAGTACTTCGACGCGCATCTTTACCTCGCCAACTGGGGCACCCATATTCTCAAACTGCGTTTGCCCTCCCAGTTGCTCAATATCGACACGGTTCGTCAGTACTGTACTGGCGAGGGCCTCACGGTTCGCGGGCAGGATGACAAGGTCATCCTGTCTTTTATGTCGGACGTGGAAGGAGGTGAATGGGTTGAGGGCGAGGATTGGCTTTCCTCGCTCATCTCAATACGGGCCGACCTCACGCGAGGTGATCTTCGCGGGCTTTATCTGGGTTGGCTCCTCGGCGCCCAAAATGGAGAGCTCGACGATGAAGACACCGAACCGCCGGTGCCGCCGGGCCTTGGCGAACTCAGCGGCCCACTAGAAGACCTGGTCGAATTCCTGCGGCTCGACTCCGACCTCCTGCACATCGCGGCTGGGACGAGCGAATCACTGGAGGAGGCCGGACCGAAACCCAAGGAGGTCCGGGCCTGGGTCGCGACATTGCCGGCAGGCGAAAAGGACGATCTCTTCGCCCGGCTGGTTTTAAATCAGGATACGAATCTTGCCGCCATACTGCTGCAACGTTTTATCAAGGAGCGCGAAGCGGCCAGCGATCGTGGGGCCATGCAGCAAGGGAGGCGGATTGTCGCGGATCTGCTCCATGCCGCCGAAGAATACGGAAAGGAACGCGAACGGCTTGCCGCCATAAAACTAGCCGAAGAAAAAAATAGACAGGCCCAGGAGACGACCAACGCCAGAACCAGACATCTCGACAAGATCGCCGGACAGGAACCAAGGTTGTGGGATGAGGTTACGGGTCTCATCAACGCCAAGCAATCCAAGGACTATGACCAGGCGGTGCAACTGCTCAAGGACCTCAGTGATCTTGCGGCCAGGAAGGGCAACAGCGGCATGTTTGCCTCCCGGATCAATGCGCTGCGCGCCGAACACGCGCGAAAGTCTACCTTCATCGAACGGCTGCGAAGGGCGGGACTGTAGAAGGCGACAGGGCTTCGGGATCACCGGCCGGCGCGCTCCCTGCTGCGATGAAGAGCAGGCAAAGGGCTGATAGGCCGACCATGCGGAAAGACCAGGCGTGCCTCACCGACCATGAACGGCAAGAATAACCTTAGATTTAGCATCATCCACTGGGTGTGGTAGATGATGGGCCATTTTTTAAATTGCGATCTCGATTCGGATCTTGTCGTACCCCACCCGTGGTGTTACCCTGCCCCGTTTTTTCCCCATATCCCGATCGAGGGTCACCAAGTCTAAGCCAGCCAGAAATTTCAGATCGTCGGAAACATTTTTTATGTCCCTGCCGGTCAACTCGGCCAGTTGCTTGATGGTCTCCGGTTTTTCCCGTTTAATCGTATGCAGGAGTTCCAGCCGTTTCTCGGTCAAAACCTTTCGAAAGTAATCCAGATTATCAAAATAGACACCCCGCTGCTTTTTGACCTTCTCGCCTCGCATGACCGCCTCAGCTACGGCAACGAAGTTATCAAGCCCTTCCTTAAGAGGACGTATGCCAAGTGTTACGTTTTTTACTCTAATCGTCATGTCGTTTCTCCATCCATGCACTCATATCTAATCGTGCCTTCATGTTTGGTATGATACACCCATTATTTTGGAGCGTCAAGCGCCGGGGTTTGGGGTGTAAAAAGGAACTAGAAGTGGTCAATTGTCATATTATCTGTTAGGATTGATAGAGTAGAGGATATGGTTCAACCCGATCAAAAAAAAGGACAACACTGCGTGAACGAGCACACAATACCACCTGAACCGAACGACGGGTCGGATTGCCTCCTGGTGACCGGCCAATACGTCCTGTCCCAGGATAAGGCGCAAACGATCATCAAGGAGGGCGGGGTCGCGGTCAGGGGCGACACCATCATCGAGGTGGGTAAGGCAAGGGATCTGCTGGATCGCTATCCTACGGCCACGAGGATCTCCGAACCCTACGGCCTCATCATGCCGGGCCTGATCAATGTCCATACCCATGCGGCCATGGCCTGTTTCCGCGGGCTGGCCGATGATCTGCCCCTCATGACCTGGCTTCACGACTATATCTTTCCGGCAGAGGCCTCCCTCACCGGCGAGATCGTCTATCATTCAACCCTCCTTTCCATCGTGGAAATGATCCGTTCCGGCACCACCAGCTTCTGCGATATGTATCTCTTTGCCAAGGATGTGGCCCGGGCCGTGGAAACGGCCGGGATCAGAGCCTGGCTGGGCGAGGTCGTCTATGACTTTCCCTCGCCGAACTATGGCCCGCCCGAGGCCGGGCTCACCTATACCGAGGAGTTGCTCTCCGCCTATCAGGGCCATCCCCTGATCACCATTACTGTGGATCCCCATGCGGTCTATACCTGTTCCCCGGACCTTCTCCGGGCGTGCAAGGAACTTGCCCGAAAATATGAGGCTCGCCTGGTCATTCATCTCTCCGAGACCAAGGAAGAGGTCAAGGGTATCCAAGAGAGATACGGCACCACACCGGTCCTGCATCTGGAAAGGCTGGGACTTTTGGACGATCAGGTAATCGCTGATCACTGCGTGGTCTTGACCGAGGCCGAGATCGAACTCCTGGCCCAAAAAAATGTCAAGGTGGCCCATTGCCCGGAAAGCAATATGAAACTTGCCTCCGGCGTGGCACCGGTCCCCGAACTTCTTGCCGCCGGCGTAACCGTGGGGCTGGGTACCGACGGCAGCGCCAGCAACAACGATGCGGATATGTTTGGCGAGATGGGCATGGCAGCCCGTCTCCACAAGGTCCATCGCCTTGATCCCACGGTAATGGACGCGAAAACCGTGGTAAAAATGGCCACCATGGGTGGTGCCGCCGTGCTCGGTGCCGAGGAGCAGATCGGCAGCCTTACGCCCGGGAAAAAGGCCGACCTCATTGTCCTTGACCTTGACCAGCCCCACCTCACCCCGTTATATAACATTTCTTCGCACCTCGTGTATGCGGCCCGGGGCGCGGATGTCATCCACTCCATTATTAACGGCCGGGTGGTAATGCACAACCGGCGGATGATCACACTTGATGAAGAGAAGATTATCGCCCGGATGCGACTGCTCGCCCGGGAAATCAAGGCCAAGGTGATTGACAAAAAAGGGGTAACGGGCTAACCTGAAATCGTTAAGCCTCAACCGTAAAGACAGAAAATGCAGATGACTTCGCCGGTTGGCAAAAGGGAGAGTGAACCATGTTCGGACTTGGAATGCAGGAACTAGTCATCATCCTCCTTATTGTAATCGTCATCTTTGGGGCGCGTAAACTTCCGGAACTCGGGGCCGGAATCGGCAAGGGGATCAAAAATTTCAAAAAATCAATGCAGGAAGAGGAAGACCCCAAGGTCCTTGAGGACGATAAGAAAGAGGACCAATCGAAGTAGACCTCGGCTACTAAGGGCCTGTCACAAAGGAGAGAAAATATGTTCGGACTGGGCACAACAGAACTGATTATTATCCTGGGCATTGCCTTTGTATTCTTTGGCGGGAAAAAACTGCCGGAAATCGGGGCCGGCCTGGGTAAGGCCATCACCTCCTTTAAAAAGGGACTTAATGACACTGAAAAAACTCCTCCTATTCAGGAGGAGACCAAATCAAAGACTTGAATCACCACAACCTGCCCGAATAATTGAAGGTGCTTACCCCACGTTCCCGATCCTGTTGACCTCTCCCGCGGCCATGACCCGCAAATATCTTCTTTCTACCTTTCAGGTGGGAAAGATCCACCACGCCATAATCAAACCCCATCTTAGATAGATCCTCGATCATGGCCAGGAGGGAAAATTCCTTTTCCGCAAAGGCCAGGGTCAGTCCCTGTTCCTTGCCGAGGACAAAGGACTCCCCCTTGGGGCTCATGAAGGGCACCCCGTACTGGAACCAGCTCGGGGTAAGACGGGCCGTGAAAAGGGGGGGACGGCCATAGATGGTCAACCCCAGTTTAAGAAAATCGCTCTGCCTACAAATCGCCTGGTAATTGTCGCGGTCGGCCTCGATCGCAAGCTGGGCCGAGTCGACGGATAATTCCCGCAGGGCAAGCAGGCCCAGCGAGTTAAGGATGTTTAGCTGATAGTCGCCCAAAACGGTCACGGAAAGCCCCTTCATAAGTTGAATCTGGCCTAAATGGGCAATCTGCCAGCGTGAAAATCCGGCCCGGACAAGGTATCCCACCGCCTCTCGGAAAAAATTCACCTCCTGCTCGAAGATGATGGGCGGGAGGCTCCAGATGACTTTTTTCCGGAGCAGGAGCCGGTGCCGCCGTTGCGCATCAAGGAAGGTGTTCCTGGTAAGGAGGATGATCACCTCCTCGGGCCGTAACGCCTCGGCATCCTTGAGCATCACCATGTCATCCACCTTGACCCACCGGGCAAACCTCCTACCCCCTTGCCTTCTTGGCGGCAGGGGCGCGAGGATAGCCTTTTGGACCCGGGAAACCCGTATCGGATCGATCATTTCCCGGGATCGCAAACGGCGGACCGGGATAGTGGATGTCTTGCCGCTCCTCTTAGCCATCTCGCCTTCATCCACCTTATACACACTGTCTCCGGCGGCAAGGATATTGGGACACTCAATCGACACCCTGGCCCGGGGCCCGGCACATTCCACGGGCACTCCGCCCCGCCATATCCTTTTTGCCGTAAAGGAGATCCGCTCCCCATCCCTTTCCTGATGGACCCGGAGCCGATCGCCCTGTTTAAGTTCATGGTTTAGCAAGAGAGAGATCCGGTTTCCCTTATAACCTTCAATCCTGCCAAGAAATTGGCCGATATTTCCGGAATGATGTGGGGAAAGAAGCTGATCAGCCTCTCTCCCCAGGAAATATCCCGCTGACAACCGGCGGCCCATGGACGTACGCAGAATCTCCTTGGCAGAAGTCAGTGCCTTGGGGTCTTCTTCGGGGGCGTCCAGAACCATACGATAGGCCTCAACCACTGCCCCCACGTAACTTGCACTCCGCATCCGGCCCTCGATCTTTATGGAATCGATCCCCAGACGTTTCAACTCACTGACGTGGTCGATGGCGGCCTGATCGTTCATGGAGAAAAAGTATCCGGATTTCCCCCCTTTGCCCCGGCCGGCCCAGGTATATTTCCTACGGCACGGTTGCACACACCGGCCGCGCAGCCCGCCCTTTCCCCCGAGGAAACTGGAAAACAAACAAAGGCCCGAATAACTAAAACACATGGCTCCATGGACAAAGACCTCGAGCTCCACCGTGGTTTCCTTGCGAAGCAGGGTGATCTCTTCCAGGCTGAGCTCCCGGGCGAGCACCACTCGCTTAAATCCCATCTCGGCAAACTGTTTGACGGCCAAGGAATTGTGGGCGAGCATCAGGGTGCTCGCATGGAGCCGCAATTCCGGAAAATATTTTCTGGCCAGATAATAAAGCCCCAGATCCTGGATAATTACCGCGTCGATTTTGATGTTGGCAAGAAAATCAAGGGACTCCATTGCCAAAGAAATCTCCTCTTCCTTAACGAGGCTGTTCATGGCGGCAAAGACCTTTTTCCCGCGGTCGTGGCCGTAATTCGTCATGGCCGCTATCTCGGGAAGGGAAAATTCCCGGGCAAGATTCCGCGCGTTCAATCCGGGCATGCCGACATAGACGGCATCCGCGCCCTTTTCCACTGCGGTCTCAAAGGCCTCCATCGTGCCGGCCGGGGCCAATAGTTCCATAGATTCTTTTTTCACCGCCGCCTAAAAAGCCAAACCAACGCGGTCCCGGCCCCGAAACCGCCAACATGGGCCCACCAGGCCACCCCGCCGTCATCCAAGTGATGTAGGGAAAATTGGGCAGTACCTTGAATGAATTGCATAAAAAACCAGAACCCCAGGAAGAAATAGGCCGGAATCTCCATGGTATAAAAAAAGATGAAGATCGGGATCAGGGTCAAGATCCGGGCCCGGGGATAAAGAAAAAAATAGGCGCCCAGGACCCCGGAAATCGCGCCGCTCGCCCCCACCATCGGCATCTGGGCCTGGGGATTGCTAAAATATTGGGCCCCGACCGCGACCAGGCCGCAGGCAAGATAAAACCCCAGATAGCGACGATGGCCCATGCGATCCTCGACATTGTCCCCAAAGATCCAGAGCATCCACATATTGGTTATCACATGGAGCCAGCCGCCATGGAGAAACATCGAGGTCAAAGGCGGCACGAACCGGCTGAGATCGAGAAGGTTTGCCGACTGCTGCCAGGCATAACGGGCCGGCACAAAACCATAGTCCAGGACAAACCTGTCCATGCCCGGCCCTAGGCTTATTTCATAAATGAAACATCCTATATTGACTAGAATGAGGGAAACGTTTACCAGGGGAAAATACTTGGCCGGAATGTTATCGCGTAAAGGAAACATAACCTACTGAATAAAAATGGAATGGCTGGCGCGTAAACCTGACCTGGGTCGCAACGGCCAAGCTCGGCCACGCCGCCAGGGGCGTTGACGTCAAGCCAAGGCCGTTCCCGGCGTCGCTTGAGTGCCTGGTTCGGCGATTTTAATAATTTAACAGTCGTCCTTTTTCGCTACCCTATGTGCCACAAAATGAGGCTGTTTTCCAAAAGCTGTGGTTGTGATTTTAACTACTTGCCGCAGACCAGCATGACGGTATTGCTGTAATGTCAGGTTGTTAGCTTGGTCCGACCCCCATCTTTCGTGCCTTCCTCGTAGGCAACATATTCTGCGGCCCAGTCCGAAGCCAAGAAATCAGGAGTGGTTCCGGTCAGGTTGAAAGACTTGCACGGCCTCTTGGGAACGTTCAGGAACCACTTGCTCGAACCTTGCCATTCTGAAATTCGCAGGTAAACACTGTCCTTGCATCAATAGAATATATTCGCCTCTTGTGAGTCATGAGCTTCTTGACTATCTCGTCGATCTTATCCGATATCAGCTCCTTTTTTACCAAGTCAAACTCCTCCCGCAATTCATCCATGCCATGAAGGAACCCCGGCTCGTCATGAAAGTCCTCAAGAGAAAAATTCCAGGAAAGATGAGAAAGCTTCAGGGCGAAATCAATGGCACGGGATGATGGTGCCTTGGTGGCGAGTGCCAGTTATGCCATTTCTTTCATTATTTCGCTCAGTTTTTTTTGCATCGATCGCGTCCTTATTAACTCAACTTTCTGACCAGGCAAAAAACAACATAATATTGTAAAATAATTACTTTTTTTTGCAAAGCCTTTTGCCACCTTGATTTTTTTTCTTGCTGTGTGCATATAATATATGTATCATCATTTCATGAATATTACTTGGGACCCGATAAAAGCGAAAATCAACTTCCATAAGCACAAGGTGCGGTTTTCAGACGCAGAGCCTGTTTTATTTGATCCAATGGCATTGACCAGGGACGACGACGATGCCGAAGGGGAACAACGATTTGTTTCTGTCGGCATGAGTGCCGTGAATGAAATATTGGTTGTCGTTTATACGTATCGAGGCGATGAACTTCGTTTGATTTCAGCCCGCCGAGCAACCCCAAAAGAGAGGAGACTATATGAAAAGGGAATATGATTTTACCAACGCCAAACGTGGAGCAGTCATTGAACAGAAAGGGAAAAACCGTATTACCATTTATATTGACAATGATGTGCTTACGGAATTCCGTATTCGTGCGGATGAAACGGGATATGGCTATCAAACAATGATAAATGAAGCGCTGAGACAATTCCTTGATAAGAGCAAGAAACTCCTTGATGAAACAACGTTGCGGCAGGTAATGCGTGAAGAATTGGAACGGGCTGCCCATCATTGATATTTTCTGATTGTAACGGATTTTGGGGAGTGACCGAAAAACTCTCCTCGTAGGTTGGGTTGAG
>CAZDYX010000149.1:0-8097 GCA_964509775.1 uncultured Desulfobulbia bacterium
CTTTTTTTGCCTCGGCCGTCGACCGCCGGATCCAAACCGAATGCCTCGGCTGTCCTCCGGATCATCACCCGGAGGCGTGGTATTGTGCCTGGAAATTCACATTGATTTAGAAGATACCCGGATCTCCCCCTGCTTGCCTTTTGGATTGACTTTAAAGGATGGATATGGTTTGATTTGTTCATCTTAAACCCAGTGTTCTTCAAACCGGCAACCTAAACTGAAAGGCTGGTCTATGAAGCAGTCCAACAAGCCCCTATTTTTTTGAAAGAGAGATGGGGGTTTTATTTTGGACTGACCGCGCTGTTAATACAACAGGAATATGAAGAAAACCCTCAACGAGCGCGATATCTGCACTAAATACATCACTCCAGCCCTGACCTCTGCCGGTTGGGATCTTCATCACCAGATTCGTGAGGAGGTCGGATTCACCAAAGGACGTATCATTGTTCGCGGCAAGCTGATCACTCGCGGAAAGGCCAAACGCGCCGACTACATTCTTTACTATAAGCCGAATATCCCCATTGCTCTCATCGAGGCCAAAGATAATAACCATTCTCTCAGTTCCGGCCTGCAGCAGGCCCTGGACTATGCTAATATTCTTGACATTCCGTTTGTTTACAGCTCCAACGGCGACGGCTTCATGGAACACGACCGCACGGTTGCCGAAGGGAAGATTGAGAGGGAGCTCTCCCTGACAGAATTTCCATCCCCCCAAATCCTCTGGAAACGTTATCTGGAATGGAGGGCGATCCCTTTGGAATCCGAATCCTGTCTGACCCAGGATTACTATGAGGAATCTAACTGGAAAACTCCGCGATATTATCAGGCCATGGCCATTAACAAGACTATGGAGGCCATTGCCAAAGGGCAAAATCGTATTCTCCTGGTCATGGCCACCGGGACCGGCAAGACCTTTACTGCCTTTCAAATCATCTGGCGTTTATGGAAATCAGGCAGAAAAAAACGCATCCTCTATCTGGCTGATCGCAATATCCTGATTGACCAGACCATGACCAATGACTTTAAGCCCTTTGGCCCAGTGTTGACCAAAATTAAAAACCGAAAGGTTGACAAGTCTTACGAGGTTTATTTGGCCCTATATCAGGGACTCTCCGGAGCGGAGGAATTCAAAAATATTTACCGAGAATTTTCCCCTGACTTTTTCGATCTGGTCATGGTTGACGAATGTCATCGGGGCAGTGCCGCCGAGGATTCGGCTTGGCGTGAGATTCTGGATTATTTTAACAAGGCCACCCAGATCGGAATGACCGCCACACCCAAGGAAACCCGGTTCATATCCAATATCCACTACTTCGGAGAACCGATTTATATCTATTCCTTAAAACAAGGCATAGATGATGGTTTTCTGGCACCCTATAAAGTCGTACGAATTGATCTGGATAAGGATCTGGGCTGGCGTCCGGAAGAAGGGAAACTTGATAAATTTGGGGCGGAGGTGCCGGATCGAATCTATAACCAGAAGGATTATGATCGGGAATTGGTCCTGGAACAGCGCACTGAGGTCGTAGCCCAAAAGGTAACCGAATTCCTGAAAAAGACCGACCGGTTCGATAAGACCATCGTTTTCTGTGAAGACATTAACCATGCCGAGCGGATGAGGGTCGCCCTGATCAATGAAAACCCCGACATGGTTTCCAGAAGCAATCGATATATTATGAGGATTACCGGCGACAACGAAGAAGGCAAACTGGAGCTGGACAACTTCATCGACCCCGAAAGTCCCTATCCGGTCATTGCCACTACCTCCAGGCTTATGACCACAGGGGTGGATGCTCAAACCTGCAAGCTGATCGTCTTGGATAAATCGGTAAACTCCATGATTGAATTTAAGCAGATTATCGGCCGGGGGACCCGAATCAACGAAGAGCACAACAAGTTTTTCTTCACCATAATGGATTTCCGAAGGGCAACGGAACTGTTTGCCGACCCCGCTTTTGACGGAGAACCCGTACAGATTTATGAGCCGGGTCCTCAAGATCCGCCAGTCCCTCCGGATGAACCTGGCGGAGGAGACTCGGATGATGGAGATGGAGACATTATCGTTGATCCTCCCCCGCCGGAGCCCAGCGGTGATGAAGGAGGGGGTCGGGAAGGCCGGAACAAATATTATGTCAACGACGTGCCGGTTTTTGTAGTTCGTGAACGGGTGCAGTATTATGGACCTGACGGCAAACTCATCACCGAATCCCTGAAAGATTATACCCGCAAGAATGTCCGTAAAGAATATGCCTCCTTGGACGACTTTTTAAGGAAGTGGAATGGGGCGGAGAAAAAGCAAGCGATGCTTGAGGAACTCTATGAACAAGGGGTCATTCTTGATGCCCTGGCCGAAGAGGTTGGAAAAGACTTCGATCCTTTCGACCTCATTTGCCATGTAGCTTTCGATCAGCCTCCTCTGACCCGGCGGGAGCGCGCCGAAAACGTTCGAAAGCAGGACGTTTTCACCAAGTATGGTGAGCAGGCCAGGGCCGTCCTTGAGGCCCTGTTATTAAAATACCAGGATGAAGGCGTCACCGAACTGGATGATCCGCAACTCCTGAGAATCGCACCCTTCGATACTATGGGCACACCGATGGAGTTGTTGAAACCCTTTGGAGACCTCAACGGTTTCGAACAAGCCGTCCATGAACTTCAAGCCGCACTCTACGAAAAGGCAGCCTGATCCACTATGAACGTAAGAACCACTGTTAAATCCATTCAAGATATCATGCGTCAGGATGTGGGCGTCGACGGCGATGCCCAGCGCATCTCGCAGCTCTGCTGGATGTTTTTTCTCAAGATTATTGACGACAAAGACAAGGAATTGGAGACCTTCCAGAAAGGATACCGTTCACCAATCCCCAAAAATCTCCAGTGGCGAGCTTGGGCCGCAAATCCCGAAGGCTTGACCGGAGAAGGCCTGCTGACTTTTATAAATGACGAGCTCTTCCCAAAGCTCAAGGAACTGCCAGATACCGGGCAAAACGGCCGCCGCCTTGTAGTACGCGATGTTTTCGCCGATGCCTATAATTACATGAAGTCGGGCCAGCTCCTGCGGCAGGTTATCAATAAGATCAGCGAGGTCGACTTCAATAATCTGGCCGAACGCCAACATTTCGGGGACATCTACGAACAGATCTTAAACGACCTCCAGAGTGCCGGCAATGCCGGGGAGTACTACACCCCACGAGCCGTCACGGCCTTTATGGCCGACCGGATCGATCCGAAACCTGGAGAAATACTCCTTGATCCGGCTTGCGGAACCGGTGGCTTTCTGACCAGTGCCCTCCGCCACATGCGCGAGCGCTATGTCAAAACCCCGGCCGATGAACAAAAAATGCAAAAGGGCCTCAGGGCTATAGAAAAAAAGCAGCTTCCCCATATGCTCTGCGTCACCAATATGCTGCTTCACGGTATCGATGACCCCTCTTTTGTCCGCCACGACAATACCCTGTCCCGGCCCTATGTCAGCTATACCAAGTCCGACCGGGTTGATATCGTCCTCACCAATCCACCTTTTGGTGGACGTGAGGAAGATGGTATTGAGACCAACTTTCCGAAACATTTCCAGACCCGGGAAACGGCAGATCTCTTTCTGGCCCTGATCGTTCGTCTGCTCAAACCTACGGGACGTACGGCCATCGTCCTGCCCGACGGAACGCTCTTTGGCGAAGGGGTCAAAACCCGCATGAAAGAGCATTTGCTCGCGGAGTGTAATCTCCACACCATCGTCCGCTTGCCCAACAGCGTCTTCAAGCCCTACGCCTCCATCGGTACCAATCTTCTTTTTTTTGAGAAGGGGGCCTCTACCAAAGAGGTCTGGTTCTACGAGCACCACGTCCCCGAGGGCCAAAAGGCCTACTCCATGACCAAACCCATCCGGTTTGAGCATTTCAAACCCTGCATCGACTGGTGGGATAACCGGGAACCGAACGAGGTCGCCTGGAAAGTGACCATAGATGAGATCAAGACCAGAAACTACAACCTGGATTTCAAAAACCCCCATACCGTGGAGGAAGACCACGGCGACCCGGTGGAATTGATGGCCAAGTTACAGGAAAGCGAACGGGAGACGGCCAAGCTGCGGGAGAAGTTGAAGGGCATACTGGAAGAGGCATTACTCCGATGAAACCGCAGAATACGCAGAACAGGCAGAAAAAGATTCTTGATTTAAACCCTTCTGCGTTTTCTGCATGTTCTGCGGTAATGAAAATAAATTTGCAACGAGCTGTTGCAAAATTGTGGGACTCCCAATGAAAAAATCCACTTTGCCTATAAAAATTCAAAGCAATGATGGTGATGATAAATCGATTAGTGCTCTTGTCGACCAAATCCGAACCTTAGTGCAGACGGCAAGAAGAAAAGCTGTCACGGTTATTGATTCCCTACAAGTCGCCACAAATTTTGAAGTTGGACGCATGATCCTCGAACATGAGCAACGGGGAGTACGTCGGGCTGAATATGGGAAAATGGTCCTCAATGCCTTATCTGAACGTTTGACTCCCGAATTGGGACGTGGCTTCTCAGAAGATAATCTCTCTAATATGAGAAGGTTTTATCTGGTTTACAAAGATACCGTTAAAGGAATTTCCGAGAAGCCTTCTCGGAAATCGGGAAATAGCGGGATATCCTCCCTAAAGTTAAGTTGGTCGCGGGCCGAGGAGGCGAAACCCAAATGAAACCGCAGAATACGCAGAACATGCAGAAAAAAATCATGATTTAGACCCTTCTGCGTCCTCGGCGCGTTCTGCGGTTAATTCTTTTCTTGACATCAACGGGACAAAAATGAAAAAATATGAACAACAATACCCGCCAAGCCTCTCAACGATGCTCAAATTGGCGGGTTACTTTTTTTGGAGAGGGCGCTTTTGTGACTAAACCGCAGAATATTCAAAACAAGCAGAAAAATATTCCTGATTTGGACCTTTCTGCGTCTTCGGCGTGTTCTGCGGTTTTGCGGTATTTCGACCAGATCAGCGAAGCCCCCGATGCCATTCCCCGTCTGCG
Source organism: uncultured Desulfobulbia bacterium (assembly GCA_964509775.1). Classification (GTDB taxonomy): domain Bacteria; phylum Desulfobacterota; class Desulfobulbia; order Desulfobulbales; family CAZDYX01; genus CAZDYX01. The sequence goes on from CAZDYX010000149.1 coordinate 5,008, forward strand.
ACGTTTCATTCTGGATTTGGCCGTGCGGGGGAAGCTGGTAGAACAGGACCCGAAGGATGAGCCGGGGGCGGAGTTGTTGAAGCGGATTGAGGTAGAGAAACGGCGTTTAGAAAAAATGGGCCAAATTAAAAATGGGAAACATTTCGAATCTATTGAGGAAGGTGAAATCCCGTTTTCTGTTCCGATAATCTGGGACTGGTCCAGGTTGGGCGACATTACAACTTATATCCAGCGTGGGAAATCGCCCGCCTATTCAACTGGAGTTGGTCCTCCCGTAATTTCACAGAAATGCGTGCAGTGGGATGGTCTTCATCTGGAGTGGGCAAAATCCTTGGTGCCGGAGTCCCTGGAAGCTTATGAATCTATTCGGTTTCTTCAAGAAGGCGATTTGCTTTGGAATTCTACGGGAACCGGGACCATTGGTCGTGTGATTCGAGTTGAACATCCAGATAGACCGCTTGTTTGCGATAGCCATGTGACTATCATTCGTTGTCTTCTCGTATATGAGCGGTTTGTTCTTATTTGGCTTCGCTCAGATTATGTGTACGGAACGATAGAGAGTCGAGCATCAGGGGCTACCAAACAAGTTGAACTGACCGCATCAATGTCGAATAATCAGATCACGCCCATACCACCCCTGGCCGAACAACACCGAATCGTGGCCAAGGTGGACGAACTGATGAGACTTTGTGATGAGTTGGAGGCAGCCCAACAGAAACGGGAGAGGCGACGGGGCCGGCTGATAACTTCCTCCCTTACAAAACTAACCGATGAAACGGAAAACAAATCAATTCTAAAATTTTCTGTGTCTTCTGCCTGTTCTGCGGTCTCCCGACCTGAACATATCCAACAACTCCGTCAGACCATCCTCAACCTCGCCGTCCGCGGCAAGCTGGTCCCTCAAGATCCAAAAGATGAACCGGCGGGGGAACTTTTACGGCAAATTGAACCCGAGAAACAAAGATTAATTGCAAAAGGAACTATTAAAAAAATTAACACGATTGCGCAAGAATTAGAAAATGAACACCCATTTGAACTTCCATGGAGCTGGTTGTGGGAACGCTTTGGGAATATTGCGGCGATTCAATCAAACCTTGTAAAGCCACAAGATTACCCAAACCATCCGCATATCGCTCCTGACAATATTGAGAGCAAAACGGGCAAGCTCTTACCTTACGTCACGATAGCCGAATCTAGAGTTTCCAGTGCTAAACACCTATTCTTTCCAAAAAATATTATTTATTCGAAGATCAGACCAAACTTGGCTAAGGCTACAGTAGTGGATTTTGAAGGGCTGTGTAGTGCTGACGCATATCCGATTTATCCGCTACTGGACATACAATACCTACTCAGATTCATGCTTTCCGAAGTCTTTATTCAACAATCCATTAAAGAGGATAACCGGGTCGCAATGCCTAAAATCAATCAAGAGTCGTTAAATAAAATTTTTGTGGCAGTGCCACCTCTTGCTGAACAACACCGGATTGTGGCGAAAGTTAACGAATTGATGGCGACATGTGACGAACTGGAAACTAGGCTGACTACCACCGTAAATATCCGCCACCAACTCCTTGAAACCACCCTACACGAAACCCTAAGTGTCCAAGACCATGGTCGACTCGAGGAGGTGCTCAGGTGAACCGTGCAGCCTCATTCCTCGCCCGACTAGAATCGAAGGTTGAGCAACAACTTGGTTCACAAAATGTTGGCTACTTACTTGGTGCTGGTGCATCCTATTTGAATAACGAGGGTTATCCCTTAGCTGAGAGGCTATGGGGCTGCATTGCAACGAAAATACCGAAAACAGAGCGTAATGAAATTCAGGCCAAATTTGACGAAGGGGTAAAGGGACTTGAGAAGGCTCTCGATCTTCTAGATGACGGCTCCGTTACTGAAAAGCCTCGACAAAAACGGGGTCAGACAAAAACGGGGTCGGACCAGACGAACAGGTTGAATTCTCCTAAAATTCTTTAAAAATATGGCTCCAATAAGGGCTTAAAACGACTTTTTTGGCCCTAAAAAAAGGTTTTTTAACATCAGCAGGTTTTAGAAAAATAGACGTCAATAAAGTTGATCTGTTATTAAAATATCCTCGCAGCAGCGGGGCAGGAAGATTATGGATAGAATCGGGAAAATTTTGATTGCTGAAGGTAAATGATGGATAAAAGCAAGAATAAAAATCGGGAGGGAAAGGGACGGCATTCAAGTATTCCGCATTCCGGATTAATCATTCATCATTCCTTCTGGCTCCAGCCTGAATCCCGGCGCCTTGAGTTTAAGGAAGCATGGCCCAAGGGGGACCAGATCGCCCGCACGGCGGTTGCTTTTGCCAACGGGGCCGGCGGGAAAATCGTGTTTGGCGTTAAAAATAAACCCAGAGAGATTATCGGCATATCCGATGATGAACTCTTCGCACTCGAAGAAAGGGCGGCAAATCATATCTTCGACCGCTGCACCCCAACCATCATCCCGGAGATCTATATCCAAAACGTGGAAGGCAAAGCCCTCCTGGTTGTGGAGATATTCCCCGGTTTTCAAAAGCCCTATTATCTCAAAAACATGGGCAAACACCACGGAACATACGTACGAATCGGCTCCGTAAATCGACTCGCCTCGGAAGAAACACTGGTATCTCTGGAGCGTGATAAGCGAAAAATTTCGTACGACGAAGTGGTTGCCTACGAATTAACCGCCGAAGCAATCAATCTCAAACGGTTCATAGCCGATTACACAGCCAGTACCGGTAAGCCCTTACGTGAAGAAAAATTACTAAACCTCGGTCTGTTTGTTTTGGAACGGGAAACGCTTTTTCCGACCCATGCGGCTCTTCTGCTTTCCGAATCACCGGAAAGAAAACGCTTCTTTCCCTATGCCAAAATCGAATGCGCCCGTTTCAAGGGGACAGAAACAAAAGTTTTTCTGGATCAGGCCACGATTGATGAACCGATTTACGCCACTATTGAGCCCTGCATGGCTTTCATTAAGAGAAACATCGCCCTGGGTTCGCGGATTGGTGAAATATACCGGGAAGACCGTTGGGAATACCCCTTGGAAGCCGTTCGGGAGGCAATCATCAATGCCGTTGTACAT
>CAZDYX010000150.1:0-8088 GCA_964509775.1 uncultured Desulfobulbia bacterium
ACTTGATGGTGTTGTCCAGATACTCGACGAAAAAGCAAAGACCGATCCCACCACAGAGGCCGACCAAAATCCCCAGCAGGATATTCTGGGTCCTCTTGGGCTTGGCCGGCGAAATGGGGGTCTTGGCCTCCTCGACCACCCAGATGCTCACGGTCTTGGTCTGTTCGGTGACGTTATGTTCCTTCATCTTGGTTATCAGGGCCTCATAGAGAAGCCGGTTCGTATCGACCTCTCTTTTCAAGATCCCGTATTGGATAAATTTTTCGTTTAAGGTCAGGGCCTCGTCCTTGGTGTTGGCCAGGAGCCGGCGCAGATTCTCCTCATTGGCCCGGGCCAGCTCGAATTCATTATCCAGGGAGGCGATGACCCGCCGCACCTCCTGGCCCTTTTTCTCCTTAAGCCCCTTGAGCTCTTCCGCGGCCTGGATCATGAGGGGGTGTTTCTGGCCGTATTTCTTCGACGCTTCGTTGACGTTCTGTTCCGACTTGATGATCTGTTCCCGCAGGGATTGGATGGTGGGGTTCGAGGCGATGGCCGGCATGGTGTCGGCGTCCGTGGAGAGGCCGCCGCCCCGATGGATCTTTTCGTACATCGACTCCAGTTGCTTGCGTTTCGCCTCGGCCTTGGTCAACTCGGTACTGAACTCGGACAATTTTTGGGGGATGACGGTTATCCGGTCCTCCACGGTGATGATATTCTTGGCCTTCATATATTCCTGCAGGGCGTTCTCGGACTTCTCGAGCTTTTCCTTTTCTTCCTCGGCCTTCTCGGTCATCCACTTGATGGTGTAACCGGAGGTGCTCATCTTGATCTCCAGGATCTCCTCCATATAGGCCTTGGCGACCGTATTAGCGATCATGGTCGCGAGCACGGGATTGGGAGACATAAAACCGATCGTTACAACCCGGCTTTCCTTTACCGGGGTCACGATTATACCGGCGCTCACCATCTCGGCAAGGAAATCGGCCTGCGAACGTTCGGCCGGCCCGGTTTTTTCCGCGGCAATATCGCCACCCCGGAAAAGATTGTCCAGGATCTCGGCCACAAAACCCTGCACCTCGCCAAAGAGTCCCCCGATATTCAGGGATGAATATTTCTCCGCCGGGAAATAAGTGGCATAATCCTTTTCCAGACCGAGCGTGACAACGACCTTCTGGGCCACCCGGAAACTCTTGATTATCTGAGATTGGGTCTCGAGAAATTCGGGATCATAGGAGGCATAATAATAGATCTTGGACAAGGGATCGGCCTCATTCTTTTCAATAAGCACCTTGGTGGCGGCCAAATACTGAGGGGTGGCGCTGAAGGTGCCGACCACCACCATGATGAAGGTAATCACGAAGAAGGTATAAAGGGTGTATCTTCTTTTTTTTACCACCCGATAATAATCGCGTAGATGTAGTTCTTTTTCTTCCATATCTTACCAAGGCTTAATTAAAGAAGTCAGAATTCAGGAGTCAGAAGTCAGAATTGATGGTATCGTAACAAGTCGAAATTCTTCGTTGTTTGTCATTCCGGCGCTCTGTTTAGTCCTCGCTTGATTCAGTTCAATACCCCCTTGAGGGGTACGGGGAAAAGCCGAAATCCAGTTTTTTAAACAGTTAAGCACACCTTGGACCCCGGTTTTCATCGGGGTGACTACTTTTTACGAATGCATAAGAATCCAATATAATCTTTTCCCCCTACTGACTCCTGAATTCTGACTCCTGAATTCCATTTTCTGAGAGGTTAGAAAAAACTCTCCGGAACCACTATCACGTCATCCGGCAACACCGGATCATCCATCTTTACCTTTTGAAAGATCTCTTCCCGGCCTTCCTTTTTGCGGATGATCTTGATATTGGTAGCCGATGCCTTATCGGTTAGGCCTCCGGCCATGGTGATCGCCTTGATAACGGTGGTATCCTCCTCCACCTTATAGGAAGCAGGCTTCTTCACCTCCCCGGTCACAAAAAAGACCCCTGCCTTGTTGATATATATGCTGTCCCCATCCTGGACCTGGAGATTTAGAGAGATTTCCCCCTGTTCGACGAGGCGCTTGAGGTCGATGGTGACCACATCCTCATCCTTTGTCCCGGCACCCGATTTCCTTTTTATCACCACCTTGGCGCCCGCATCCTCCTTGAGCCCGCCGGCCTTGGAAATAAGTTCGAGCAAGGTGGTTTGACCCGGGAGTTCATAGAGACCGGGTTTCTGCACCTGACCCAGGATTACCGCCCGTTTGCTACGAAACTCCTCGACAAACACACTTACCTGGGGATTAATGAGATAGCCGTCGGCAAAGAGGCCGGTCATTTTTTTGGCGATCTCGGATACCGGCAAACCGGTGACCTCCACCGGTCCCAACAATGGCATAACCACGGATCCATCCCCGCCGATCCTCACCGTGGCATCCAGATCACTATGGCCATACACCGTGACCTTGAGGACATCCCCCTCGCCCACGATAAAGTCCTGGGCAAATGCCGAGGCCGGGGAAAAACAAACGGCAACTCCTGCGAGCAGACAAAGAATGACAATGATTACCGATCGTTTCATATGGCGCTCAGGGTTATTGGTTATCCTTCTCAACTATAATGTCAGAGTGGCCTTGATATACACGGAATTATCCACAAAATCGAAATCGGAAAAATTGGAATCCCTGTTTGAATAGATATAACCGACCCCCACCCCCAACCATTCCTTGAACATGTATCGCAGGGCCGGGGATAGCCGATATAAATGGTCTACCCGTTCCTTGGTCTCATCCCCCACGGTCATATCGCCTATATAGTCATCGTTGATATAGGAAAAGGTCAGACTGCCGGTGAGCCTAGAAGTCATTTTTTGCAGATAGGAGCAATGGATGCTGTCGGTAACCGTATAATCGGCGGATGCCATCGAGGTCTCGTTCGTCTTATGGGTAGCGATTATCTCCATGCCGGTCTTGGCCGTAAAGTCGTGCCCCAACATCAGCTCCAGATAGAGACCCTGGTTATTATCAATGGTCGGATCATCAAAATTTTTGACCCCGTAGCCCGCCTTTACCCTCCCCCTTGACTTCGCCGTCATATCCCATTCCACCCCGCCGTAAATATGATGTTCCGTACTGTCCATGGTGGGATCAACGTCATATTGGACATCGACGATCTCGTATTCGACAAAAAATGAGGTTTTAGGGCTATACCGATAATAGAGATAACCGGCCAGGGAATTATCCTGCCGGTCTCGGAACTCGTTGCCCTGATCATCGTAATTAAGGTCATAATTGCCGACATCGGCCCGGATACGGTAACGGTCAGTCAAGTCATAGGAAATAATAAGGCTTATTAGATTTGAGGTAAAATCGCTCAACTCAGTAGTCGATACCCCTGTTTCCCAGGTATCGTGCGAAAACAGCAATTGATCCGCCAGCTCGATGGAAAGGCCGACGTTCATCTTGTATTGCAACAGCCCCTCGAACCGATGACTCACCGCATCCTGAGCAGATGCGGCGGAATTGAATTCGATATCGGCCCCATAGAGAAAATAGGTTTGATATCGCCGGGCAACCTCGGATTTACCCCTGCTAAGCAGCAGCCCTCCTGGTGAGACATTGAGGGGACTGATATTGAGCAGTCGTTGGCGGCTTCGCGGAAAGGCTGCCCATAAACCGGGGGAGAGAATGGTGGAATATCCGCTTACCGTATCCGTATTGGTGCGAAAAACATTATCCGAATAGGTTTCCGTTAGCGAAACAAAGGGATGAATATATCCGCCCTTCCGTTCGAGGATCTCCCCGCTGATTCCTTCCCCCTTCGGCGCCCCTTTTTCAACACCCACCGGTGCCTCTTCGGGTTCGGCCTGGGCGACTTGGGCGCTGGGCTGGTTGCTCGATTTCGGCATGCTGATTTGCCGCTCCGGAGATTGGGCCTGAAAGACCTGGGAATTCATTTTGTCACTCACACTCGGCATCTCCTTTGCCACCCCTTCAATACCGGTGTTAAATATTTGCCCGGTCGAGTCCTGCGATCCATCAAACGACAACCCAATATCCGTCGGCCGGGAAAACTCTTCACTTGCCTTGGCAGTCATGGCCAGAGGCATTCCTATCAGACCCAGGCACAACATTATATTGAAGGTTGCTACTGATATCTTCATCCGCGAATCTCCCATATCCATTTTGGTCTTTTCCGTTTCGGCCTTGATCGTCGTTTCGGCCACCTCATTAACGTCATTCCTGCGGAAGCAGGAATCCAAAAATTAGGGCATGGATTCCCGCTTTCGCGGGAATGACGAACCGGCCGAAACGATAATCAATGCCTCCGTTTCAATACTGGACAGTTCGTAAGCCTTTACGGTCTGGACGCACTGACTGGCGGAGGTGGCGGCAAAGGCGGCGGCGTTATTCTCCCTTCACCCACCGGCGTGTAACCAAGACCGGCCTCTTCCGGCTGACAGTCACAGGAATCATGGGCGGCCCGGCTGACAACAACAGGCGTTACCCCAGCCGCCATTGCCCCGTCAACGATCTCACAGAGACACCTGCACCCGCCGCCGGACGAGTTAAGCGTGGCCCTGATCGCGAGATATGGCTTCTGCCCCAATCCTATAGCGGTTGTTACCACCTCATTGGGGGGCACACATTGACCCACTGCATCGCCAACGGCCTGTCCCAGTCCCCTTTCTTTCAAGGTCCGCTCAAAATCGGCTTGCCATTCAAGCGGGGGGGCAAGCCCCCTTTCCACCATAACCGGATCTACCCCCGCATCTACCGCCGCCTTGGTAATGACCGCCGGGGTGATGCCGGCTGCTGCGGCCCCGCGAATAATTCCACAAACGCATCCTTCCGGGCAGACGCCGGGATTAAACCCTGCCTTGATCAACTCATACGGATTATACCCGAAAGCAAGGCCTGCCTTCATGATTTCCTCTGGGGCCACACATTCGCTTAATGCCCCACCCATGACCGCCCCTAGATTTCCCTTGTTGACCGCCTCCTTAAGGGCGGTCTGCCAGGCCGCCCCATTGCCGGCTGTGGCGGCAAAGCCCGCACTGTACGAAAATAGAAGCAACAATACCGTTATCCCTGTCCTTCCCATGGCCCACCTCCCGCAATCAATCTTAACGAGTTATTTGTTTTAGTTAGTGCCTGAACGGAAATTCGGGTTTCACGGATATTAGGTCCTTTAGGTCCCTTGAGTCCTTTGGGAATTATGGGAATAATGGGACTTCTGGGAGTTATGGGACCTATACAAGCAAGGCTGGATCAGCTCCAACCCGACTTTCCGTTCAGGCACTAGTTATATCTCTATTATTTGCCCAGTCAATTCAAATTGCAATTAAATATCTCGTCATCATAAAAACAACAAAAATAATTGCCCGGTATTCAGTAAAAGAAGAAACTACTTCATTTCCGGCATGATCTGCGAAAGCCGGCCAAAGGCCTTTTTATTGCCAGGATCAAGGACCAATACCTTTTTGTATTCCTCAATGGCCCGATAGGTTATGCCAAGCCTTTCATAAAGGGATGCAGTGGTTAACCGCACCCCCACGTCGTCCGGCAAAGACACCAGGGCCTTTTGCATGACGGCGAGGGCATCCTCGTAACGCCTCTTCCTGCTATAATATTCATAGACCTTATAGAAATACGTCGGACGCACCGCACGTTCATGGACAATCTGTTCCAGGGCCTTGAGATAGGTCTCTTCTGCCATTTTTTCCTTGCCGATATTCTGTAGGTAACCGGCAAAATAAAGGTATGGCATTACCCTTTCCGGCAAGGCCAGGCCGATCTCCTCATCATCGAGACCAAGCGACACCATCTTGGTCACATAACGCAGGGTGTGTCCTTGATCCAACTCAATTGCCCTTTTCATGGCATCAAGGCCTTGCACCATTTTGTATTGACTAAAAAGCCAATAACCATATGTCTCATACCGGCTTGGATTGTTTTGGTCATAACGTATCCCGGCCTGCAGGAGCTTTTCCGCCTTCTCACTCTCATTTCTCGTTGCGAGGGCAAGTCCCAGTCTCTGCAGGAATTCGCCGGAGGCAGGATTTCTGACGACAGCGGTCATATAATGAGACAGGGCATCAGAATCTCTCCCAAGAAGTGTTTCAGTATGGGCCATGGCCAGATGATATTCCGCCTCCAAGGGGTCAAAAAAAATCGCCTTACCGCTATGATCCAAGATCGTAAGCAATTTATCCTTTGGGGTATGAAGATTGGCCTGTCGATAATTTCCCACCACGGACATGAACTGAATTTGGGCTTCAATAACGCCGGCATTAAAGTACACGGAGCCCAGAAATATCAGGGCCGAAAACAAAACAGGCAACGCTCCGTATCCCTTAAATGAAATCCTGCGCAAGATGGTTGCCGGTGATCCCCGTAGACGGGTATGGGCCGCAGATACCACCAGGCCGCACAAAAGGAAAAAATAAAGGCCATTTGCCCCGATGCGAAGATTAAAATCAGTGACGCTATGGATGAAAATGTACAGGATGCCCCCAAGACAACCCAGAACGAGATGGACTGAATAGGGTTCCCTCCTGGATAAAAAGGTCCTGAAGGATTTTATGATAAGTACAGCGATGAACCAGCCGACAAGGAACAAGGCTATCATACCACCGTCGGTAACGAGTTCAAGATAATCGTTGTGAGCGTGTTCCACCAGACTTTTTGCCGTATAGAAACTATACCGGGGGTAGATATTGACAAAGGTGCCGACACCGGAGCCGGTCAGAAAAAAATCCTTGATAATGGGTATGGTGTCCGACCAAAAGACCAGCCGGTCCTCATAGAACTCCCCTTCCCTGTTGATCAATCTTGCAAACCGGTTAAACACGGTATCCCAACCGAACCAGCCCACGCTCACCACCAGCAACAACAAGAGCACCCAAAAGACGAGAATGGTATTTTCCCTTTTCCGTTCGCCCCGCCACATAAGCATTCCCACCAGAAAAAGCATGGTAAGGGCAAGACTGATTATCCCTCCCCTTGAAAGGCTCAAGAAAACAGAGGTCGCCATCAAAAGGGCGGAAAATCCCAGCAGAAGATGAATATTCGCGCGATCCTGATTAAAGAACTCGACGAGTCTGCGACGGAAGCTTTTTTTATAGACAATGAGGGGGCGGTAATAAAAAAACATGCTTACGACTAGCGGCAACAGCATGCCCATGAACCCGGCATAATGATTGTGACACACATAGGGACCTATGGGGGTGATGTTTTGTTGTACGGCCCTAAACCAGTAAATCTTCTTATCCGAAAGAAAGAGCTGCAGGATGGTAAGAAACGATAATGAACCGGCAAAGATGATGACGACAGGTATTATTTTTTTCAGGAATACCTTGTCGCTACCAAGTTGAACGGTGAGGACATAAAAAGAGACGTAGGAGGCAAGACGAAAAAACTCGGCAAGCGTTGCCTTCTGGTTTATGGATACCGGTATCCAGGCAGAAGGATCAAAGACAGCAATGGTTTCCTGGTGCAGGGCAAATCTGGCCGGCGAGAGAAACCTCATTATTTCAGGGGGGAGGGGAACCAGTTGAAAAAGGACATAGCAAAGGAAAAGAAGTAAGGCAACAATGCCGGGGACCTCACAAAGGGTTTCTTTTTGTCGATTCCGGATGAAATAGAGAAGGGTCATGCCGATGGCTACGGTCTCCATGACGGCCAATGACCATGGCTCCACCGTACCAAAGGCAAGGGGTGAAAAGATAAGGAGAAAAAAAAAGCCTGCAGGAATGACTCTAGCCATGCATATCCCTGCCATTGATAACGGCCAGAGGATTTTCTTCAACCAACCTCAATGCCCTCTTGCCGACGATCCTTATCGCCACCTTCAAGGCATCGACAAGGATCGGACAACAACATTTGGGCCTTAATCATCGTTTCGCCTGAGCATAAGCCACACGGATCGGACAAGCGGGGTTGGCATGTTACGCGTTATGGGTTACGGGTTACGGTTTTTCTGAAACCCGCAACGCGCAACCCGCAACGCCCTGGCCGCCGTTGGACATGCTTATTCCTTGGGCGCTGGCTAAACTATGATCAAAGCCTAATTTTATTCTCATTGTAACGGATTTTGGGGAGAAGACGCTTGAAACCGAGCTGCCTCGCGA
>CAZDYX010000151.1:0-6928 GCA_964509775.1 uncultured Desulfobulbia bacterium
GGCTGCGGCTATAGCCCTGCTGGGGCTGCTCGGCACCGAAGGGGAACACACCGACCTTGGCGCCCATTTCTTTGGCTTTCTGGCTGGCATTCTCATGGGGGGGATGCTTGAGTTAATCCCTGTTTTGTCCGACAAAAGATTGTCAGGAAAAAATCAGGTGGTTCTGTTCGTGCTGAGTTTCTTTTCGATTATCATCCCCTGGTTGCTTGCCGTGCAATGATGGCTTCTGGGGTTGCATTTTCTACTACCCATCTGTATGATATTTTCACGGTAAACATCCATGTCTTCCCGTTCTCCCATCCTATCCCCGTCATTTACGCCCACTGACGAGGGTCCCATAAGGCGGCTTAAGAACAGAATTCAGTGGCTCTTGTTTTTACGGGTGCTGGTGGTCTCCCTGCTGCTCGGGCTTACCGCCCTTCTACAAACCAAGGCGAGCGAGATCGTCATGCCGCCTTATCCGTATCTCACCTCCTTTATCGCCGGTGTTTATGGTATATCCATTGCTTCTGCACTGTCCCTCAAATTTATCGGCCGGGGGTATGTCACCTTTGCCTATGTCCAGATATTGACGGATGTGGCCCTGACCACCTGCCTGGTGTATTATACCGGCTGCAGTCAGAGTGTATTCACCATCGTCTACTTTTTCCCCATAATTGCCGGAAGCCTTATCCTCTATCGGAAAGGCGGATTCTTTTTTGCCGCACTCGCAAGCTTGAGTTACGCCGGCGTGCTTACCCTCGAATCCCTTGGCTATTTCCCGGCCTTTTTCTATGCGTACGGCCTGGTATCCGGCAAGGATATCCTGGTGTCCATGAACCTCTTCGGCATTTACGGCCTCAGTTTTTTCCTCGTTGCCATCTTCAGTTCCTGGCTGTCTGAACGGTTAAAACTCACGGAAGCCGAACTCACTCAGACCACCCAAAGCTATGATCGGCTTGCCTCCCTGTACAAACAGATATTCGACGACATCAGCACCGGCATCATCACCGTGGATGCACACCACCGGATTTCCTCCTTCAACAATGCAGCGCAGGAGATTACCGGCTATCAGAAGGAAAAAATCATGGGCCGCAGGATTGCCGACAAATTACCGGTCATCGGCCTGAACACGGCCGTCAATTCACGACTGGAAGCCAGATTGACGCGGCCGGACGGCAAGACGATTCCGGTGGGATATTCCTCCACGAGGCTTCGTGGCCCGGACGGTCGGGGAGACGGATGGATTATTACCATCCAGGACTTAAGCCAGATCAAAAAAATGGAAGAAAAGGTTAGGCAGACCGAAAAGATGGCTGCCATCGGCGAGATGGCAGCAGGGATTGCCCATGAGTTTCGAAATCCCCTGGCAGCGGTTTCAGGATCAGCCCAGGTCCTTGCCCATGAATTGACCAAAAATCCCGTTCATCAGCGGCTCATGAATATCATCATCCGTGAGTGCGACCGGTTGAATAAAAGTATTTCCGACTTTCTCCAGTTTTCAAAACCAACCACACCGGAAAAGAACTGGTTTTTACTTAATGGACTGCTTGATGAGGCCCTGGAGATTTTAGGAAAAAATTCGGCCTGGAAAGAGAGGCATGAGATCATCCGGGATTTTCCAGCCACCACCGATTGTTGGGGTGATGCTAGCCTGCTCAAACAGGTGCTTATTAATATTATTGATAACGCCCTCCATGCCCTGGGGGAGCAACGCGGGGAGATATGGTTCTCGGTGCGGGAGACGGTAAGCAGTGCCGGGGCAGAATCCATTATCCTGACCATAGCGGACAATGGCACTGGCATTGCTGAAAATCATTTGGGCAAGATCTTTCATCCGTTCTTCACTACCCGGGAGGATGGCACCGGTCTCGGACTTTCCATTGTGCACCAGATCGTGGTAAGCCACGGCGGCTCGATTGATGTCGAAAGTGTCCCGGGCAAAGGCACAACCTTTGAGATATCCCTGCCCCTTCCATAGCGCGGCCAACGGCCGCAGTGGCTAGTGGCTAGTGGCTAGTGGCTAGTGGCTAGTGGTGAGTGAATAGTGAAAAAAAACAGCTCAAACATTCGTGCGAACATGTCAAATCCTACGAATTCTATAGGGGCAACCCCCTACGGTCACCCCGCAAGAAAGGGGTTTATCTCTTTGGGAAAAAACGGTATCTTCATGGGCATATGTATGAAGAATACTTTGGCATAACGGAAAAACCCTTCTCCATTGCACCCGACCCCCGCTACCTTTATATGAGTGATGGTCACCGGGAGGCCCTGGCCCATCTTATGTACGGCCTGGCCAATAACGGAGGGTTCGTCCTCCTCACCGGCGAGGTGGGCGTCGGGAAAACCACGGTTAGCCGCCGTCTGCTGCAAAAGGTCCCGGAGAATATGGAGGTGGCCTTTATCCTAAACCCCAAGGTCTCTGTGGCAGAGTTGCTTGCGACCATCTGCGATGAGCTTTCCATCGGGTACCCGCCCGGTAATTCCAGCATCAAGGTCTTTCTTGACCGGATCAACAACTATCTCCTCAATGCCCATGCCCAAGGGAAAAACATCCTACTTATCATTGATGAGGCCCAAAATCTTGACAACGACCTCCTGGAGCAGGTTCGCCTGTTGACCAACCTTGAAACCAATCAAAGGAAACTCCTGCAGATCATCCTTGTCGGCCAACCAGAGCTTCGGGAACGGCTGGACAGCCCGGACCTGCGGCAGCTTACCCAGCGAATCACGGCCCGATACCATCTGGGGCCGCTCTTAAAGGAAGAAACTCGGGCCTATATCCTCCATCGTCTTCGGATCGCCGGGATAAAGGAGCAGGTATTTTCCGTCGCGGCCCTCGGGCAACTCTACGAATTAAGCCAGGGCATCCCGCGTCTTATCAACGTCTTATGCGATCGTGCCCTGCTTGGGGCCTATGTGCAGGGTCTTAACATGGTTGACGAGGCAACGGTTCTCCGGGCAGGCCAGGAGGTTTTTGGCCAAAAAAAAAGGACCCAAAAAGGCCTGACCCGACAACGGCTTCGGTTGGCCGTACTTTGTATAGTCCTCATTGTCGCTGGTGGGGCGGCCTTGGCGACAACCTGGTTACGAAATTCGTCCCAACCAGTGGAGATTCGTACAACCGCATTGCCGAAGGACCAGCCCGACATCTCTGCTGCGACAAAACCTGCGGAAACCGCCATTGAGAAAACGCCTGAAATTTCGCAGCCAGAGCAAACTCCTCTGTCTGCCACCTTAGACTGGCCCTCTGATCAGCCCGTTGCCGTGGCGAAGGAGTCGGCCTTTAGCGCCTTGTTCGACTGTTGGCGCCTGACTTATAGGCGCGAAAACGGCGATGTTTGCCGTTACGCTGAATCACAAGGTCTGCGCTGCCTGAATCAGGAGGACGGTGTAAACGGACTCCTACGCCTGAACCGACCCGCTGTATTGACCCTGGTAGATGATGGGGGCAAGGAATATTTCGCCGCGCTCACTGCCATGAGAGGGGAAATCGCCTGCTTCATCATGGGTAATGAAGCAAGAATGGTGCAAATTGACAAACTTGGCAGCCGTTGGTCGGGCCACTACAGCCTTTTTTGGCGTCCGCCGCCGGGCTATGTGGACTCAATCCATCCCGGGCATACCGGGCCCGTGGTCCAGTGGCTGGCAGAACAGTTCGCCCGGATAGATCAAAGGCCTCTCTCTGCCGAAAAGATTTTTGTCTATGGGGAGAGTCTGGTGCGACGGGTAAAGGAATTTCAGTTTAAGGAAGGAATCTTGCCGGATGGAATTGCGGGCGCCCATACCCTGATCCTGCTAAACAACGCCATAGAAAGCGATGAACCCCGGTTGACCGAGGAGAAAGAGGCCCCCTAGTCATGTCCTATATTCTTGAGGCCCTGGAAAAATCCGACAAGCAACGACAGCTCCACAATGGGATCTCCCGGCCTTCGGTGCGGGAGGAAAGAATCATTTCCCCTTCACGGCGTCCGTTCTGGTTTGCCCTATTTTCCATTGCCCTCCTTATCAATGCCGGAATCCTTGGCTGGTGGATAAAGCCGTGGAAGGGAAAAGAACCGGAAGCAGTCCTGTCCGGCCCAGTTGGCGAAAGGACCAGCGCCTTAAAACCCAGCCCAAAGGACAATCGTCTTAAGCAGCCGATTCCCGGTTTATTGCGGCCATATGACCTCGCATCGAGACCGGCTAATACGGACGAAAAAACAAAAACTCCCCTTCCCGCGGTCCAGGATACCGGGAAAATAGCGTCAGGGTATCCTTCCTTCTCGGCCAATCAAGGAGAGAAAGAGAGCATCTCCAATCTTTCTGCCCCTGGCAGGCCTGACCCATCAATCGGGCAACTCCTTTCGCAACCCGTCGTTAACGAGGAAAGGCCCCAGGGTTTGCCCAATGAAGCACCAACGACCGGACCAGCCGACACAACAAAAGAAGAAGAACCGGATGAGGGCCCAGCCCCCCTGCCGGTTGCGACAGGACACCCCACATCGGCCGAGCCCGCAAGGAGAGATTCGGCAGACTATCCTCCCGCTACTCCGGCCAAAGCTCCGGCCTCACGGTCTCCGGGGGCGGCGGCTGTCCCGGATATTGACAAACTTCCGTCCTCGGTGCGCGAAAAACTTCCGTCCCTGGCGATTTCCTTCCATTTCTATAGCCACGATCCTGGCTCCCGCATGGTCAGCATCAACGGGCACCTCCTGCGGGAGGGTCAAGCAGTTAATGAGGATCTGAAGGTGGAGGAAATTATTGTAGACGGTGTCATTATGAGTTACCAGGGCGAGCGCTTTCGAAAAGGGATCTTTGCGCAAGGCGCAAAATAATTCGACCTATGCGAATAGCCTAAGGTTCGACATTCAAACCCGCCCTGAAAGGGCAAAATATACCAGCCCAGGGCAGCGCCCTGGGAATGCGGAAGAAAAAAGGTTTTAAACCCTTGTAAGGGCGAGACATAAGAAAGGGACGACAACAAAATATGTCACGCCCTTACAGGGCTATAATCTGTGGTCCGTTTCTAACCCAGGGCGTTGCCCTGGGCTGGTATGTGACGCCCCGTCAGGGCTACACCCAATACAATTGTGATCTGTTATCCGCACAGGTCGAAAAAATGCGGCAATCCAGGGCTGTTTCCCACTTTTCCGCGATGAGCCGATAATAACACGCGTTGCGCCGAAATGGCATTTTCGTTCAGGCACTAGTTAACATAAAACTTCATTTTTTCCAAATTGAGCTTCGTATTCCAAATGGCATCGGGGATGTCCCCAATTCGTCCATTGTTTCTTCTTGTTCAAAATGAATGCATTGACTAAAAAGGGAGGAATTACGATATGGCTACCCTTACAATTCGGGACCTGGATGAGTCCATTAAGAAAAATCTCCGTCTGCAAGCAGCCAGACATGGGTGTTCGATGGAGGAAGAGGCACGACGTATTCTGCGTCGTGTGCTCACGGACCGGAATCAGGGGCTTGGCAGCCGAATTCATCAAAGATTTACAGAAATTGGCAGGCATGATCTCTCTTTGCCGCCTCGATCCATGCCTCGACCCGCGCCTGACTTTAAAGAGGACAATGAATGATCCTCCTCGATACGAACGTGTTGTCGGAATTGATGCAGCCGACCCCGAATCAAGCCGTGATCGAATGGCTGGATGAACAACCCTCCGCGAATCTGTTTATCAGCGCGATTACCAAGGCGGAAATCGAGCTTGGTATTTTTCTGCTTCCGGAAGGCAATCGCAGGGATAAATTGGCAGTCGCTGCCAACGGGATGTTCAATGATTTTCACGATAGATGCCTGCCCTTCGACGAAACAGCAGCCACAAAATACGCGAACCTGGTTGCACGCCGCACTAAAATTGGCCGGCCGATCAGCGTCGAGGATGCACAGATCGCCTCCATCGCCTTGACGCACGGATTGACCTTGGCCACTCGCAACACGAGTGATTTTGACGAGATTCCCGAATTAAATCTTATGAATCCCTGGCCAGTGCCATTGGCTTAAAAAATTTATGATTCCATCCCCCTTGCCCGAGGGTGAAGTGGGAGCAGCCCAAGAAATGCCAACCGAGAACCTGCATATATCTGATCGGTTGATCAGCGCGGTTGAAAAGTTCAGGCCCTTTAAAGTAAGGAGAGATCATGCGATTTTTTAATACGGCCGGGCCGGTGAAGCCAGCGATTCATTATACCATAGATCCGCTTTCCAGAATCAATCTTGCCGAGGTCGAGTCCCTCATAGCCCAGGAAAAGTATTTTGTTCTTCATGCCCCCCGCCAGACCGGAAAAACCTCCTGCCTGCTCGCGCTCATGGCGCATCTGAACAAAGGCGGCCGCTACCGGGCGCTCTATGCCAATATCGAGGCGGCCCAGGCGATGCGAGAAAACGTCGAGGCAGGGATTGCCTCTGTTGTGCAGAGCATAGCCATGTCGGCACGAGATTTCTTGAACGACCATCAGGCCAAGGGCCTTGCCGCAAGCATGCTAAAGGAAAATCAAGGCGCAGTGGCGCTGGAGGCTTTTTTAGTCGATTGGTGCCGGGGTGCGCCGCTGCCGACCGTGCTTTTTCTCGACGAGGCGGACGCCCTGGTGGGCGATACGCTCATCTCCCTCCTGCGGCAGTTGCGGGCCGGCTACACCAAACGGCCGGCCCTTTTCCCCCAGAGCGTGATCCTCTGCGGGGTGCGGGATGTGCGGGATTACCGCATCCATTCGGAACGGGAGAAAACCATCATCACCGGCGGCAGCGCCTTTAACATCAAGGCAAAGTCTTTGCGTCTCGGTGATTTCAGCCGGCAGGAGGTTGCGGCCCTTTATGGCCGGCACACTGAAGAGACCGGTCAGATTTTCTCCCCCGAGGCGGTTGCCGTCGCCTGGGACCTTACCCGTGGCCAGCCTTGGCTGGTCAATGCCCTCGGCTATGAGGTCTGTTTCGAGCTTCCCGAAGGGCAGAACCGGA
>CAZDYX010000151.1:6938-8086 GCA_964509775.1 uncultured Desulfobulbia bacterium
AAGTCTGCTTTAGGATGCCCGAAGGCCGGGATCGGGACCGCCCGGTGACGGCGGAGATGGTGCGCCAGGCCAAGGAAAACCTTATCCTGCGCCGGGATACCCATCTTGATCAACTAGCCGATAAACTCCAGGAAGAACGGGTACGGCGGGTGGTGGCGCCAAGCCTAGATGGCACTCAGATAGGGACAGCGGTTAATGACGACGATATCCAATATGTGATCGACCTGGGCCTTGTCCAGCGCGGCCTCGCAGGGATTGAGATCGCTAACCCCATCTACCGTGAGATCATCCCCCGCCAACTCACCTCGATCGCCCAGATCAATCTCGAAAGTCAGGTCAGTCCTGCATGGTTTATCCGTCCGGATGGAGGACTCGATACCCAAAAACTAATCGTTTCCTTCCAGGAATTTTTCCGGGAGAACTCGGAACACTGGCTGGATGGTTTTTTATACCGGGAGGCAGGGCCACAGCTTCTCATGCAGGCATATCTCCAGCGAATAGCCAACGGCGGCGGCCGGATCAGCCGGGAATACGGGCTTGGCCGGGGCCGGACCGACCTTTTGCTTGAATGGCCGCTTGATAAAGGGCAAGGTTTTCTTGGGCCGGTGCAACGGGTGGTGATCGAGCTTAAGATCCTACGGAAAAGTCTGGAAAAGACCATGGCCGAGGGGCTTGCTCAGACCGCCGCGTATCTGGACCGCTGCCTTGACGCCGAGGGCCATCTCATTATCTTTGACCGCCGACCCGGCCTGACCTGGGAGGAACGGATCTGGCAAAGGCAGGAGGTTTACAGCGGCCGGGAGATTACGGTCTGGGGAATGTAACGTAACGATAGCACCCATTGGCGCTAACACTTAGCCATGAAAAAAAACAGGGCGTCAAGGAGATAGTCGTTTCGATTTGCAAACAAGTCGGACAATTTTGGGGAAAGAGCGGCTTTAGGGGGTAAAAAAGGCAAAACTTTTCCATACGACTTGCCGACTCGCCTTTACAAGGTCGCCTGTTCACTCGATGGTAATACAGGGTTCCTCATAGCCAGGCCAACCGTCGTCGACTGGTTCGTATGTCACATAAGTTGAGGCAGGTGGTGTCTTGTCCGGAGCTGTTCTGCTCTTCTGGGCAGGATCATCCCAGCGTTTCAGATGTTC
>CAZDYX010000152.1:0-1116 GCA_964509775.1 uncultured Desulfobulbia bacterium
AACCGGCTCCAAGGAGATTCAAAAGGTCAGGGATATTCTCCGCAATACCCCAGAGGTTCGCGCGGACAGGGTTATGGAACTGGAAGAAAAGATTGATCGCAACGAATATGACGTAGACTCCCGTAAGATCGCCGATCGGATGCTTTTTAGTCTCATTACCGATCACATCACGCTTGGAGAGTAATAGCGGTTTCCTTTCCCCTTCAAACATGTTTCCCCTTTTTTCGGCCTTGCGTAAGAAGAATGCAAGGCCGTTTTTTTTTAATCTCCGTAACTACTCGAAGTACTGGGGACGTTACCTCAGATTATAAGTTTTGTTACGGCTAATATCTTTAACAGCCGAGAATCTTATAATCTGAAATAACGTCCCCACTTCCCACCTTGGCGATTGGTGAGGCCGACACTTAAGAACTCTGGGTAGAGCGTCCTTTTGGAAGTGTAGAAAGGGTTGACGAAATGCACCTCTTCGGATTCATGAACAAAAGGCTTCTTTTCCAGCAATTCCCGGAAGGCCTGAAACCTTACAAAACAGAGGCCTTCAATTTATTGTCTTCGTAAACTTTTGAGCAGATTACCCACACTGAGAAGGAGGTCCGCGACAGCGAAAGCGATGCCAACGAGCCTCGCAACGAACTGATTTTACAAAATAAAAAGTTGATCACGGGTCAATTTTTCTCTTGACATTGCTTTTAAAGGGTGGTCGCAATTTTTTATAAGAAAATCAATAACTTATAGGAGATCGCACATGGCCCACTATCTGAAACAGCTTGTCAAGGATTCAAAAAAACATACCACCTTCAGGCAGAGAATCAAATTGCGCCAACATCTCAACGCTGACGCTATGTTTGCCAAATTGCGGCAAGAATTTGGTAGTATTCCGGATCATCGCCAGGGCAATGCAACAATCCCCTTGCAGGATGCCCTGATGTCCGGTTTCGCCATGTTCTCGCTCAAGGATCCGTCCCTGCTCGCCTTTGATAAGAGAAGGCAACGGGAGGCCCAGAATTTGCGTACCATTTACGGCATCAGAGAAATACCTTGTGACACCCAAATGCGTGCTATCCTCGATCCAGTCGCGCCTGATTCGTTTCGCGGCGCTTTCCGCTCTCTTTTTAG